>CAILAO010000059.1 GCA_903832105.1 uncultured Pseudomonadota bacterium
AAACTCAACTCAATGGGCAAGTCGTCGGGCCAGCTTCAGCCACCGACAATGCCATTGCCCGATTTGATGGTACTACTGGGAAATTGGTTCAAAATTCGGGTGTTGCTATTGATGATTCCGGCAACGTCGGTATTGGCACAACCGGACCAAACAGAAAACTAGACATCCTCGATTCAAGCAATCCTCAACTAAGATTAACCCAGGCGAATGGTAGCGTTTATACTGATTTTCTGACTGATAGTAGTGGTAATCTAAATATAACCCCAACCGGCAGTTCCATCAAGAGTACTTCGTCAACCACACAGTTACCACAACTAATCCTCACAAACACAACTTCTGATGTTTATGGTCCAAGACTTTATCTTCAAAAGAACCGAAGCGGAGGAGATACTCAATCTGGAGATGAAGTAGGAGGAGTGTACTTTTTCGGCTATTCAAATTCAGGGCAACGATACGGTGCATCGGTAACTGCAGTTCTGGATGGAACAGCATCTGGTAATAATCCTCCAACAGCTTTAACTTTTTCAACTAGACCATCAACGGGAGTTCCAGCTGAACGGTTACGCATTGATTCCGCTGGCAAAGTCGGCATCGGCACAACAAGCCCTGTTACCCCGCTTCATATACGATCCGTAGAGTTTTCTGGTTTTACTGGAACGACGCATGGCCAGCTTAATGTGGACTCAAGCTCAAATTCAACGAATTACTGGCGCTCAATTGATTTCGGTTCTACAGCAACAAGTAGTAATCCATTGGCGCGGATCGGAATGCAGTCCACCAATGGCGGTACTTACCTATCATTTGGTACGTCAAGCAACTATGCAAGTGGCATCACAAATCAGGCGGTGACAATAGACCCTTCGGGTAACGTCGGCATTGGTACGGCGAGTCCTAGCAGTAAGCTCGATGTAAATGGTACAGTAACAGCTACTAATTTTAGTGGAGCTGGTTCAAATATATTTTTGAATCTACAATACATAGATGCTTGGAGGTCTACAGATCAAAGCGGTTTGTCAAGTTGGGGTGACGTGATCTTTAGCGATGGATCTATTGCCAACGGCATAACCGTAACCAGTGACAAAACATTTAATCTTACACAAGGAAAAACTTATCTTGTATCTTATGTGGCACGTTCAAGAAGCAGTAACGCAAACGATGTTTACACAAGAATGGTCTATGGATCAAGTGATACAATAATACCTCGGTCGAAAAGCAATTTTTACTCGGTGTTAAGCACCATAGAATCTATTACTGTGGCAATCCAAAATCAGTTTATTTGGAAGCCTTCTAACGCAGAGGAATCCACTATCAAGCTTCAAGCTGTTGCTACAAGCGGCGCTTTAGACGGTAATGATATGGTAGCAGCAAGGGTGCTCATAATGGAAATAAGGTAAATGATCAACTGAATTTGGGAATTTGGGAATTTGTAATTTGGCAAATTTGGAGCACGGAGCAACCGCTTCTTATTATGGTTTTTCTGATATATCACTTAAATACCTTCCAGGTGCTTGCAATGGCATTCGGTTAGTTGCGGCCGGTTAAAGTCTTGCCTCCAAAGGTTTCAACGAAACAACAATAGAGAGGGACGCAGACCACAACTAAATCCCCCCTACCAGCACCGAAGACCTCTTCTGTTTTGCATTGACTCGGCTGATCTCCAAAAGCAAAGCCCAAAACCCCTCTATTTTAAAGACAAATTCAGCACTAAGAAATTTTAGATAAAGTTTCATAGAAATCCTCCGATAATGAAAAAAGGGGGGTACATGAACATTTTCTACAAAAGTTTTTCGATACCATTTTGGTTCATTTGTGCTATCGGACTAGCACCTTTTTCTCATGCTGAAGATATTTTACAGCTTAAGGTCGACAACGAAGCGATAAAGGCTGTGCTCTGCAAAACCAAGCCTTATGCGGTGTTTTGTTCTCATTGATTATCCGAGAGTCTGAACCTGCAAGTCGTCACTGGATAGGTCTACCTGACCGTAGGCCGGTTAAATAAAAAATCCCGGCTAAGTCGTAGACCTCAGTAAACCAAGATTACTTTCCAGCCTAGGTCCATCAGCTAAGTCGCGCAGGGCCTCTTCTACGTGAGCTAGCGTAAGCCCAGGAATGCATTTTTGTTTGACGACCTCGGCGAGAACCTCCATATTTTGCATTCGCGTATCTTTCAAATCCTTTTTAAAAACCTTAACCTCGCGAATATTTCGTTCTTTGCAGAGAGCCTCTATATCTCCTTCAGTTGTGAGTCGCTGTTTTTGAAGTCTTACGCCAAGAGGCTGCCAGACTGCATTGTAGTAAGCTAGGGTGCCGCCATCTTTTAGATGTGAGTTGAGGGCGCGAAATGCTTCATGCCGCTCTAGTGCTATAACAAGATCAGCAGAGTGTTCTGAGACAATAGGGTTATAACTATGACTGCCAATTCGAATATGAGAGATAACCGTTCCTCCTCTTTGAGCTAGCCCATGAGTATCGACGCCCTTCACGGGAAAACCAGCATGATCAATAGCGCGGAGTAACACTTCACTCAAAAGACCAATTCCCTGACCACCAACTCCAATAAGGTATATTTCAAATCGTTGCATCGTGAATTATCCTTTCTTTTCTTCTTTCTGAGTTTGAACAATTGCCCTTGTGGGGCACGTTTGAATGCATGAGCCATCACCAATACAAAGATCCTTTTGGACGTTGATGGATCCATCGTCAGCAAACTGATAAGTAGGACATGCAAACACCTTGATGCACTCGTATTGCCTATTACAACGCTCACTAACAGTGACTGGCGGTCTAAGGGATGCTCCCCTTTTTCTCATGTCCCGCGTAAATTTCAACATACATGGATGCTTCGCAATAACGACCGAAAATCCTGGCTCTGCTATCGCAGCTTGAACCGCCTCTGTCAATTTTGACTGCTGATAGGTATCTACCTCCCAAATTCGCGTTATACCGAGGCTTTCCAGAACTCTTCGTACTGGAATTTTCTGTGTTTCCCCTCTAAAATTCTTCCCAACCGCCGGATGATCTTGATGACCAGTCATAGCGGTTGTTCCGTTTTCCATCATAATGAGCGTAAAATGATGATTGTTAAAAACAGCGTTAATGATGCCTGGGATTCCGGCATGGAAAAAGGTCGAATCTCCTAAAAAAGCCACAACCTTCCTGGAATCATTAAAAAGCGAAAGCCCCGCCGCAGTCCCGGATGAATGCCCCATACAAAGGAGAACCTGGCCCATTTTATATGGTTCAAGAAATCCAAGAGTATGGCATCCAATATCAGCGACGGTAATATCAGTCCTTTTCAGCGCCTTCTTGATGGCATGAAAAGCCGACCGATGACCACATCCCGGACACATCTGAGGAGGACGGGGAATCTCTGCTTTAAGCTTGTCGACCGCTATATCTGAAGATTTTGAAAATCTCTTAGGCGCTGGTACAAGATCAGGCCAGTGCTTTCTTAGAACGATAGAAACTTTATCAGGGGTATAGTCACCTATCCAATCTTCTATGTCGGCCTTTCCTTTGATCGCTACCTCTCGAACATCCTTTTCGAATGCAAGAGCCTTGATTCGAGTTTCCAAAAAGTTGTCCAACTCCTCCAAGATGAGCACTTCACGATGTGCTGTCAAAAAGTCAGTGATCAGTTTTTTTGGCAGTGGGTAAATCGTCCCAAGCTTCAAAATGTCTGGTTTAGTTTCAACGTCCGCTAGTACGTCCAGAAGGGCTAAATAAGGAAGTCCAGCGGTGATAATGCCGCGTTCGTTCCCGCGATTTTCCAAAAAGTTAAAAGAAGAGCTTTCGGCGTAGTCTTCAAATCCACTCAGCTTGATAAGCGCCTTTTTCTTGAGAGGTGCAACTTGTGCCGTGATCGGAATATAGGGTCCATTTTCCGGTGAAAACATCGGTGTTTTATCGAATGGCTTCGGTTCCCATGCTGAGAATCTGATCTTCTCTTTTGCGTGACAGACATGAGTTGTTAAACGAAGAATAACCGGCATTTTCTTTTCCTGCGAGAGTTCCGCTGCTTCCTTATACATCGCATAGATTTCGGTAGGAGAGGCAGGTTCGAAAACAGGAATATGAGAAAGAGCTGCAAAGTGCCTGTTATCTTGCTCATTCTGCGAGGAATGGGCACCTGGATCATCACCCAAGACGATGATCATCCCACCAATCAGCTCAAAATGACCTAGCTGAACAAATGAATCAGCAGCAACATTAAGTCCTACGCTTTTAAAAAAGACGCATGAAAGATGCCCATTAACCGAACCACCAAAAGCCACCTCCGTTGCGACCTTCTCATTCACAGAAAATTCAAAATAGAAAGGTCTTTTGTCTGCTTCAATCGACGCAATTGCGTCCGCGATTTCTGGTGTTGGCGACCCTGGATATGAGGTCACAATACGAGTTCCTGTCTCGATCATGGCTCGAACAATCGCCGAATTTCCCATAACGATTTCCTCAAACGATGATCGATTCAGTAATAGATCTCCAAGCTTCTTCATAAAGTTCGCCCTCCTTCATGGCCGGGAGCTTATACTAGGACTTTCCTCCTTCTTGCAAGGGAATAGCTCGTCTACGCGTTGAACATTATACGTCTATGGTTTTTACAAAATCCATTTCGAGCAATTCTTACTTCAATGGCGGGTCTTTGATAGCAACCCTATCCTGCCGTTTTCAAAAGGATATATCGAGAAGCTAATCAATAAGCGGTTCACTAAAAATTGGCTCCATTTTTGCATTCTTTAGTTCAAGTAATCTAAAACTTGGAAATGAAATCAAATCAAAATAGAGGAGTTTAACTCATGAGACGTTCACTAGTGATGATTTTTACTTCGGCTTTTTTAATCGGCAGCATCACAATTGTTATTTCATGCAAACATGTGCGCTCTTCTGAATCTTCAACAGCAGGCGCATCCAGTGACGAAACCGATACCGGGTGGGTGCGCGAATATGTCGAGCCAATCGATGCACAAAACCAAGAAGTCCCTGGATACAACATCTTCAAAAAACGCATCGTTATGGAAACGGAATTTACTAAGGATATGTGCGACAGAAGGGATGTTTACGACATGATTTGGTACAAGGAAGGTGAATCCGAAAGCCAGGCCAGAGGGCTTAAGTCCTCTCAATTAATAGTCTTCTGTTTGGCCGGCTGAATAAAAGCGCGGTCATCTCTTGATACAGCGAATACTTCTTGGCAGGGTCTTTTTTCTGAGCCGGATGGACTTTGGGGTGACTTCGATCCATTCGGTGTCATCAATCCATTCAATGCATTGTTCAAGTGACATATGACGAATCCCAGCCAAGGTGACGAGGATTTCGGCATGTGCCGCGCGAACGTTTGTGAGTTTTTTTTCACGACAGGGATTAACGTTTAAATCGTTGTCTTTGGCACATTCGCCGACGATCATACCCTCATAGACTTTGACTCCGGGGCCCATGAAAAGCATGCCTCGTTCTTCTAAATTAAAAAGGGCATATTCGACAGTTTCGCCTGTCCGGTCTGCGACAAGGGAACCGTTGACGCGGTGGATGATATCACCTTTTAAGGGAACATAGCCGCCAAAAATCGAACTAAAAAGCCCTTCCCCGCGGGTGACCGTTAAGAATTTCGAGCGAATCCCGAGCAAACCACGGGTCGGGATTTCGAACTCCAATCTGATGCGTGGTGGACTCGCTTCATAATGGGTCATGACACCCCGACGCTTCTGGAAAAGATCCACAACATCACCGACAAAACCATCAGGAACGTCGAGAGTTGCCCTTTCAAGCGGTTCCATCTTTTCGCCTTGTGGTCCCTGCGAAAAAAGAACCGCAGGCCTCCCCACCATAAACTCCATGCCTTCACGTCTCATCTGTTCAATGAGGATTGCAAACTGAAGTTCACCGCGGCCCAAAATCCTAAATTGATCCGGGATTTGAGTTTCTTCAAATCTCAATGCAACATTATTGCGAACCTCTCGAAGAAGTCTGGCTTTGAGTTTTCGTGACTGAACAGCTTCGCCTTCTTGACCTGCAAGAGGTGAGGTGTTTATTGAGAAAATCATTCCCACCGTTGGCGGGGCAATCGATATGCGAGGAAGAGCGGCCTCATCTTCAGACGTCACTAACGTATCACCTATTCCGACCGAGTCGCAACCTGCGATCAATCCAATGTCACCTACACGGAGCTTATCAACATCGACCCGATCGACGCCTTCGAAGGAATATACGGCACAAACCGTAAAACGCTCGACAACTCCATGTCCGCTAGCATCAACTCCATGACGTATCAATAAGTCATTCTTCGAAACAGATCCCTTCAAAACACGCCCAATGGCAAGTTGCCCGACATAGTCCGAGTAGGCAAGATTAGCGACCTGCAAACAAAAATCTTTCTCATTTTTTGATGGCAATGTTTTTGGAGGTGGAATGAAATCAATAATCAACTTAAAAAGTTCTTTCAGACTTCCGCCTTTTTTTTCCTCCAGAAGAACTGGAACTTCGTCTCGTGACGAGGTGCACCAGCCTTTACGTCCACAAGCGAAAAGAATTGGAAAGTCAGCCTGTTCGGGTGTAGCCCCGAGTTCCACAAACAAATCAAAAGTTTGATCGATAACCTGCTCGATCCTCGTCCAGTCCCTGCACTCCGCTCTATCGACTTTGTTAATAATCAGAATAATCTTCAATTGTTGCTTTAGGGCGCGCGCCAAAACAAATCGTGTCTGTGGGAGAGGACCTTCGGCGCCATCGACAAGCAGTATAGCGCCGTCAACCATTCCCATGATCCGCTCAACTTCACCGCCAAAATCGGAATGTCCCGGCGTATCGACGATATTAATCTTGTGCCCACCGATACGAATCGAAGTGTTCTTGGCCATGATCGTGATTCCCTTTTCTCTCTCCAGATCGTAGGAATCCATGATGCGTTCTTCAGCCAATTCTTCGCGCTGAAACACTCCAGCTTGACGCAAAAAAAAGTCTACAAGAGTGGTTTTTCCATGGTCAACATGGGCTATGATACAGATGTTTCTGATTGGGAATGACATCGACAAAAAAATCTCAAAAAAGAGTTGCCTCGAAAATCATCGAGCTTCGCAGAATGGAGGCTAACAGAAACCATGTGGTTCGACCAGCTAAATGCAAAATCTAGATTTATATCTTGAATAAATGCGCGTTTTCAGCCTTTACGCCATCGAGAAAATTTCGAAGTTCGCTTTCTTGTCTGAAAAATCGATAGAAATAGCCCTTCAAGACATCTTTTTCGATACGCCACTCGTGCCCCAGCAGTCTATGTGCTGCCTGATTGGCAAACGAAGCAATCTCAAGGATCGTCGGGGCTTCTGCTCCGAGACCTATGAGAGGAAGTCGATGATGGTCCATCGCTGTCTCAATAATACTCAATGGAAATCCCCACGTGACTGCCCCAATTTCGCCTAAAATGCGGTGACCAATCCCATGAATCTCGGTCTCAGCTTGAAGCCAAGTCCGCCCTTGACCCTCTGGATTTGAAGTTGATACGATCCGCCAGATTCTATCGATTTCGCCAGGGAAAGCTATGGCACCAACAACTTTGCCAATATTTGCAAGAGCTGCCGCCAAAAAAAGCTCATCTAAATTCTGTTTCCAATTCAAGCGTAAGCCTAAAGACTCCGCAATTGCAGCAGAAACAAAGGCTTCTTGCCAAAATATTTCTTGAGAATAATGCTTGGTTTTAAACTTCAGAAGTTTTGTACCTGCGACTAAGACGATCTCGGAGAGCGTTTTATGTCCAACATAAACGATGGCATGTTCAAGGGAGCCTATTTTCTGACCTGTCGGGACTTTTAGATTGTTCGCGATTTCGAGAACTTCCGCCGCAAGCACCGGATCTTTTTTCAAAGCTACCGCAAGATGAGCAGGTGTCTCAAGCCCTGAACTTAAAAGACTCTGAAACTCCATAATAGCGGTTGAAAGGTAGGGGAGCTCCTGCTTGGCGGAAAGTTGCGCAATGATAGACGCCGCTTGAGAACTCACCGGACCTGGCGGAACAAAACTACAGTAATGTTTTTTTAAAAGAATTAACGTAGAACCGCAAGAGCATGTGAACCATAGATTTTTTTGGCTGCACGTACGCCATCTTGAGGTGCCATTTAAATAATCGGACTCACTTTTATAGATCCTTCCGCAGCACAGGCACTTTTTTTCTACAAACTGAGGGCTTGATTCGTTCATCCAAAAATCCCCGCGCATGAGCTATACCTAAGGACAATGTACCCGAAAGGGTCAAGATTTTCGAGCACAAAATTCTAGTCTGACCTAAAATCATCAAACAGACCATCGATCAAGATTAGCAAGGACTGCTGAAGCCCGCGTTAAAGTCTCGTCTGGATACCCCATTTTCCCTTTAACTGCGATGTCACGAGCTATGGGGTTTTTAATACTTTCCAGTCTCAGAACATTTCCCAAGCCCAACTGCCGAGTAAAATAAAAGGCATTCGTTGGAACTGGCCAATCGCTTCCGTAAAGAGTCCTCTCGGAAAACACGGGATCGCTCGCAAGTTTTTTAACGTGAATAAACCGCGCTGGATTGCATAGACCCGCGTTGTCGACCCAAAGACGAGGATATCGTTCAAGGAGTTCACGAATCGTATTAGTTCGATCTTTTTCCCTTGAACCAAAGATTTTTGTTCCAGAATGCGCACAGATAACCGTCACACCAAGATCCAGCGGAAATCTCAGTAGATCCACGTTATTCATCTCAGGAGCTATTGCTCGAAATGTTCGTTCTCCCCCCATGTGAATCAAAATCGGAATATTAGCTGCGGACACAACTTCATAAAACCTCTTATGTTTTGGGCTCCCGACATCGATCGCTTGCGCCGCAGGAAGCCATTTAATCATCACGGCCCCTGCCTCATGAGCTGCCATCAAAACATCGAGGGAGTCTCTTCGATGAGGGTTAATCGATGGAGCAGGGAGAAGATTCTTATGCGCTCGACAGACTTTAAAAACCCACATGGGAGGAATGATCATCTGTGATGAATTCCAATCGATCTCCCCCGATGCGTGATCATAAACTCCGTCAAACCCAAGCGCGACACCATAGTCAAGACCACTCTCCTTCACAAGACGAGACATCATTAAAGCCCAATCAATATCAACCGAAGAGTTCATCTGTTCCTTGGTAATTCCGAGAATGGTCTTCAAAAATTTAAACGCAAGGCTCTTTCGAAATGCACTTGAAAGCCATACACCAGAAGAATTACATCCAATTCCGGCCAGATGCATGTGAAGATCTATTTTTGACGTCTTGAGCATTATAAACATTCCCCAGAAGCAGCCTCACGCGAGGAGAGGTCAAGCCATGTTACAATTTCATCCAACAATCTTTCCGAAAACGGCATGGAAAAATGACCGTGCCGTTTTAAACAAACAAATTTTGACCGTTGAATCATGCCGTGAAGATATCGGCCATGCGCTGCTGGCGCCAAACGATCCAGCCCACCATAAATCAAGAGCACAGGAAGCTGAATGGAAGAAGCCATCTTGTCAAGCTCCAGAGAATTTAAAAGGCGTCTTATATGGGTTAGATACGTAAAGCCCAAGATTCGTTCAACGGCAGGAGTCGAACCGTAAATGTCACCATCCAATCTCACGGGATAGCGTTCTCGCCCAAACACTCCAAATGAAGGAGTAAGTTGCCACGGCTTATAAGTCGTCCAATGTTTATAAACGCTCGGATGAAACACCGCTAACGCCTCAGGCAGTGCGTTCCACAAGCTTCCCAGACTCATCGGTGCTGCCAGAATGACGGCCGAGCTTACTCGATGCGATAATCCCGGCAGCGACTTGAGTGTTAACGCCCCGCCAAGACTTGCACCAATCACGTGAACACCCTTGTTCAGCATACTTACTGACTCGCCACACTCCGCAAGGGCAACATCCAATGCCTGCTCAACCGCACCCGTAAGTCCCTCTATTGAAAATACCGTCGTGCTTTTTCGACCTTGTCCGTCAAGATCGAACGAAAATATCTCAAAATCTCGCAAAAGGAGCCTCTTAAACAGATGAACCTGTGGAAACAGGGCGTCATTTCCAGCTCCGTGGACGAATAGAATCAATCCCTTGCGAAGCTTTGGTGTCAAACGGTACGCGTGAACCATGCCCCCGCCGACTTCACGGCAATAGCTTATTTCTTTTACACCTAAGCCTCGCTCGCTAAGCCACGAAAAAAATGCTTGTTCGAAGGCAAGATCCATAAATTCAAATCCCCAAAAACTGCCAAAGTATTCCTTTCCATATTACCCTTTCTGATCACAAAAGCGCTAAAAATAATCACGACGAATTAAATATAACCAATGATAATCGCACCCCTAAACAAGTCTTTTTAGAGGATCATGAAGAGCACAGAAATAAACGTTTCCTTTACAATATCCGAAGCGTTAAAGTGGGTGGGTTCTTTTGAAGGCGATCTTTTTTGGTGGATCGGTTTACATGGTGCAATCTGCAGAAACAAACTTACAGAAGATAGGATTCTATCGCGTCATCGAGGAGGTGGGCGTTGGCGGGCTAGGTCGCGTTTTTAAAGGGATTGACGAGAGATCGGGTCATACCGTCGCCATTAAAGTTCTTCATGATCGTTATACTCATAATCGTAAGTTCTTGGGAATTTTCCACAGAGAACTTCTCATTATGTCGAGTTTAAATCATAAGCATATCGTCAGCTATCTCGACAGTTGTTTCGAACCGCCACTCTGTTACATTGTGACCGAATTTGTCAATGGCTGGTCCACTCACGCGCTCATGAAAGAAGTCAAAAGAATTCCTCCGCTCGTAGCGCTTTGCCTTGCAATGGATGTTCTCAAAGGTATCGACTATCTTCACCTTCACGACACCATTCACTCGGATTTGTCCGCGGCAAATATCCTCCTAAGCAAAACAGGACGTGTCCTCGTGACAGATTTTGGATTATCTTGCCGCCAGGACGTCGAAGATTACAAAAACTACATGGTTGGTACACCCGGTTATTATTCACC
>CAILAO010000060.1 GCA_903832105.1 uncultured Pseudomonadota bacterium
AGCGATAAAATTTAATCCTGAAGATTCAGAATTATATAAAATCAGAGGAAAATGTTATTATCAACAGAATGATTATGAAAAAGCAATTGCAGACTATAATCAAGCTTTGGAATTAAATCACGAAGATGCAGAATTATATAAAATCAGAGGAAATTACTATTTTCAATATAAAAATTATGAAAAGGCTATTGCCGATTATAGTCAAGCTATTGAATTACTATCTGATTTCGATCATGAAGATAATGAAAACGATCATCTCAAAAAAAACGAATTATATTGGTTGCGAGAATCTTGCTATTTTGCAATAGGTAAGTATACTGAGGCACGTAAAGATTGGTTGAATGGGTTCAGACTTGGAAGAATTGGCGAACCTATTTCATCAAATATAGAAGATCGCGTTAATGATTATAAGCAAAAAGAACAATATTATGATGCTATTGAACTTTATACAGAACTTATTAATTATAGTGGTGAAAAATTAGAATTTTATTATAATCGTGGACTTTGTTATGATGCTACAAAAAATTATGAGGGAGTAATTAAAGATTTTGAAAAAGTAGAAATATTAGACCCTGATAGTGTAAGTAAAACTCATAGAATATATATTGACTCATATAAAAAAGTTTATGAAGCAAAAGAACTGGAAAAAGAAGAATTGAGAAGAAACATTTTTCAAGCTATCAGTCATACGATGAGCAATATGCTTCTTTCACAAAATATGCTCATTGAGAAGTTAGAACGCGCAAGCACTCAGTCAGAAATCAAAGGATTGAAATTATATCATACGATTATGGCATCTCTTATGAATTCAGTTCAAATCGCGTTTAGCGATGGCAGTGTTGCTAAATCGAATATTAAGTTATATAAATCATTGAATACACCGAATCAATTAAGCTTATACGATATATTTTATTTTTGCCTGAATATCAACCTTAACCAACTATTGAAAGGAGTAGGAAATTGGGAAGGTAGCAAAGATATATTTTTTTCTATTAACGAAGATAATAGAGACGAAATTGAGGGAGAGATCGAACGCATTCGAAAAACACCGAATTTTTTTCTGGATGAATTCGATTCGATTGAAATTGCCAAATTCGTCGAACTTTTTATCAGTGAGCAACTTCATCTGATCAATAGGTTTTTCGATATTCGAATCGATCTGCTTAAAAATTTGTCGGTTGAAAGACAAAAATATACATTCTCCGTTGTTTTTATCGTTTTTATAGAATTGATTAAAAATATGTTACGCTATGGTTCGATCCGAAACAAGGATTTGATGAAATTCGTTGTAAATGATATTGAAGAAGATGGATTATATCGAATCGTTTTTTCGAATACTGCCAGAATAGGAAATACGAATATAGGAAATACATTGCAAGGTTTGAAGATGATTGAAACTTTTTCAGCGGTTTTAGGTGGTTTCGATAAACAAGAGGAACCATTGGCAGATAAAAAATATCAAAAATTTACCGTGACGATCAATTTTGATCGGATGAATGAACCCGAAGAATTGACTATCGTTGAAAATTCATAGTGAGGAAATGTATGAAAATCTTGTGGGTTGAAGATACCAATGAGCATATTGAAGAAGGTATTCTAAAATACTTTGGAAGCTTTCTGTATAAGCATGAAAAAGATCATATTGCTTCCTTGATTGTGGAAAATCAAGGAAGCAAATATAAGACACTTAAGAAGTATTTATCAGAAAAAACCTGCAACCGCATTCATATAGAATCATGTTTATTGAATGCGTATCAACAAACTAAAAAAGAGGTATTCGATGTTATTGTGCTTGATGTAAATTTCCCATTCTATTCAAGTCATGATCCGACAGATGAGGAAGAAAAAGAAATAAAGGATTTGCAAAAACACTTTATTTCAGATGATTCGATATGGAGTAGTCGTAAAAAAGAATTCGAAATTATCTGGAATCAACAATATGCCGGGTTTATTTTATTCAGCTTATTATGGGAATTGTATAAGAAAGAACGGTGCCGCACTGTCAGAGACATTAAGAATAGTATTTGTTTTTTTAGTGGCAATGGGATCGATGTGAATAAGTTCAAAGAAGACATCAATAAAGTTCGTTTCCATTGTCCATTATATGATAGTGATGCTTTTGCAGAAGGACAAGGTAATTTTTTTCAGAAACCCGACGATGAAAAATTCAGACAATGGATTAAAGGCGATCCGTATATCAGAATATTGGAAAGTTTTGGTGATTCAAAAGCAGGAGTAACTGCATTTGCCATGTATAGTACTATTATTGATAATCGCAAATGCGAACCTACTCCTGAAAACGTGAGGATTACTTTAATAACAGTCAGAAATCTTTTGGCGATTATTTTGGAAAAATTATGTCATTTGGTTGGTACGGAATATAAAGAGATGGGTATTCCAGCAACGATAGAAATGTTTTTCAAAGAATATTCAGGCACGAAAGATATTGCGGAAGCAGACTTTGCGAAAAGTATCCAACGATTTTGTAGTAGAGATGGCGTTCATATCAGATTGTTAGAGTCTTTGAAAGACGATAATAGAGAGTTTTCAAAATATCTTGATCTTAGGGACGCTATGATTGCGTCTATCAAATATCTCATTTTGTGGTATGGCGAAATTACAGAAAAATACAAGAACACGCCCAAAACAAAACCTTGAAGGAGGTCTCCTGTGAAAACGTATCGTGTCACCTTGACCTTACGCGCGCCGGCGGCATCGGCGTGGCAGGCGGATACCATTTTCGGCCATCTCTGCTGGCTGCTGACGTGGCGCTATGGCGAAGCAGCTTTCAAGCAGTGGCTGGAACTCTATCAGCAGCAAACGCCGCCACTTTTGCTGTCAGACGGTTTTCCCGGCGAATTGCTGCCGCGCCCGGTGCCTCCGCCGCCGCCGGACAAAGAAGAGCATAAAGCCGAAGGCATGAAAAACGCTGACGCGCGCAAAAAGCTGAAAGGCATCGAATGGCTCACCCTCGCCGAATTCGACGCCATCCGGCAAGGTCAGCCGTTCGCCGCAAGCGCAGAAGGGGATAAGATTCGCGAGCAATTGGGCTTGCCGCGCGTCACGTTCAAAAACCAGATCAGCCGCTTGACCGGCACAACCGGCGAAGAAGGGAATTTGTATCCGTTTGTCGAAGAGGTGTTTTGGAAACCGCTTGAGCAATCCGAAACGCTGACGTTTCAGAACAAGATCACGATCTATCTGCGGATTGCGGATCAAGACTTTCCGGTTGCGGATTCGGATGGAAAGACGAAAATCCTGTCTATGGAAACGCTTGTGCGCCAATTATTTGATGACTTGGTAGCGACCGGCTACGGCAAGCGCAAGTCGGTCGGCTATGGGGAAATCGAACAATGCGAATGGCTATCGTTCAATTGCGGCTTTGCGCCGATTGCTGATGCCAATGCCTTTGTCAGCCTGTCGCATTTCGTTCCGGCAAAAGATGATCCGAGGGAAGGCCAATGGCGCGTCAACGTCAAATATGGCAAATTAGGCGGCGAATTCGCTTTGCCGAATCCCTTCAAACATCCGTTGATTATGTTGATGCCGGGGTCGTGGTTCGCAACGTTGACGCCGGATAAAGCGTGGTATGGGCGGTTAGTGCCGGACATCGTGCATGATCGGCCTGACATCGTGCAATATGGCTATGCGTTCGCGTTACCAATGAAAATCGCTGTATCAAAAGGAGAATGTGACGTATGAAAAACATGGTGGCATTGATTGGTGAACAACCGATTCCGAATTTATTGCCGATTCGTTATGACAAACCGGAAGCAGTTTTATTGGTGCGTACAGTTAGAACAAAACCTGTCAGCGAACGACTCAAAAAGGTTGTTCAAACAGATACGCTCGTTGAGTTTTGCGATATTTCCGATCAGTGTGATCCAGCCATTACCTATCGACAAATAAAAAACGACTTGCAACGTTTGGGATGGTTGCCAACAGAAATCGTCTTCAATATCACCGGCGGCACGAAACCGATGGCTTTTGCGGCCTATCATTTAGCGTTAGATCAACATAGTGAATTTCTGTATCTTGAAAGCGAAGAAAAGAAGAGCCGGTTACGTCAGTATAAATTCGAACAAGGATTGGAAATTTTGACGCGGAATGAAATCATTCCGGGCATTATAACAATTGATGAGTATCTGTTGGCACACCTACCGGGTTTTAGAGAAGACGGTTTTAGTCAGGAAAATGGTCAATTGACATCCGGTGGGTTATTCGAAGAATGTCTTTATAACACGTTGAATGGCAAAGTCGATGAAATCAAGGCAGGCATTCGTCCTGATGGCGTCAAAGAGCAGCTTGAAATCGATTTGGTCATTCGTTGCGGCAACCAAGTCGGCATTATCGAAGCCAAGACAGGCGGCATGGATAAAAAAGGCATCGATCAGTTGACGAATGTCGGAGGACGTGAGTATTTGGGGACATATACAGTCAAATTTTGGGTCACCGGTCGCCAAGTCCGTAGAGAACTGAAAACCTTAGCTATGGCAAGGGGTATTACGGTGATCGAACTTCCCGGATATATTCAGGGCAAACCCCTTTCTCAACAAGAAAAAACGCGCTTGATTCAGATCATTCGAGAGAAATTGACATAATAACGCTGCCTCGACGCGAAGACGCCGGTAGGCTGCGGCTATTTTCATTGATGACGGCACACCCGGTCTATGCCGCCCCGGCGCGTCGTGGAAACGCGCCTGCCCGATGGCAAAATGCACGTCGAACGCACGTTTCAGCATGTCCGTTATAGGAACTACAAGGATAAAGAATAAGAAAAGGATAAAAACAAGATACGAAGAGAAGATGCGTGCCAAGAAAATATTCCTTTTATCCTCTTCTTATCTCTGCTCCTTGTCGTTATTGCGTATGCCTTTCAGCCTGTTAATGACCGGTGTGCCGCAGGCCGATGTGCCGGTGGCGCACGCGCAAGGCCCGGCCCTGCAAGGGATGTTTTTGCAATTGATTCGGGAAGTCGATCCGGCGGTCAATCAACGGCTGCACGATGACAGCCGTTACCGGCCCTATACGCTGTCGCCGTTGGGAATCGAACCCACCCCTGCCCCCTCCCAGGAGGGGAAATCCACTCTTCACCATTCCC
>CAILAO010000061.1 GCA_903832105.1 uncultured Pseudomonadota bacterium
AATAAAACCAGCGCCACCAGTAATTAATACCCGTTTTGACATTTTAGTGAACTCCTAACAACCAAATGAGGCCGCTCTGTAAAGAAAAGTCATTATGTCATAAGGGATGAAGGGGTCAAAGAGAAATAGAAGAAATCTGTACTCTAACGAGTTACGACACCCTGCGGGGCGTGCCTTGTCATTTTAATTGCGATGGGTTCAATACTTCAATGATTTCAATGCGAAAGGCATCAAAATGTTCCGCCAAGATGTGGTGCTTATGATGTTAATGGCCGCAAGTTCCATGACATCCGCCGCAATCGCCACTATCGCAGCCGTCGTCAGGGCTATGTGGGTGTCCGTGATCCAATTCTTCCTGAGTTGCTGCGCGGATTTCCAGAACTTCAACATCAAAATGGAGTGTGACGCCCGCCAAGGGATGGTTAGCGTCTACTTCAACCTTATCAGCCTTAAGGTCCGTAATTGTAAAGAGCATTTGATGTCCTTCGTCGCCTTGACCCACAAAACGCATGCCAACTGACAGTTTAGCGTCTTTCGGAAACTGAGAAACATCGAGGGTTGTATTTAAAGAGGGATCTACCTCTCCATATCCATCCTTTGGTTCGACAACAACTTTTTTCTTGTCTCCGACCTTTAAACCTTCTAAGGCGACTTCGAGCCCAGGAACAATATTCTGATGCCCATGGAGATAGGAAAAAGGTTGGCTATCATCACTACGATCTAGTTCTTCATTTTTGGAATTACTAAGTCGATAAGAAATTGTTACCACGTCATTTGATTTAACCATGATGAAGTTCCTTCTAAAAGTGTGCGCCATAAAACATACAGGTAAAAACATCTGTTGGCAAATTTTCATACTTTAAAAACGTAGTAAAAAACCACTTTTTCAGCAAAGCTCCAAGACAGCACCGTATGGGGGGGGGGGCCACTAAAACGTCTGATCACAGGAGTGGACATGTTTTCAAGAGCACAAACAGCGTATAATGGCGGTAGGCGTTAACCAGCTCGGGAGAAAAATTAGTGTCAAAGATTCTCAAATCGTTGATGATCGCCGCAATGATTGTTGCCAGTCTCTTTATCACCAAGAGCGGATTTTGCCGGACAATGCAGGATGAAGTCGTCTATTTTGTCATGACCGATCGATTTTTTAATGGCGATCCCGTTAATGATAGAGGGGGGCTTTTAGATTCAGTTGGCCCCTTGAAGCATGGATATAATCCGTCTGATAAAGGTTTTTTTCATGGCGGCGATTTGGTTGGACTTAAGAAAAAGCTTCCTTATCTTAAAAATCTCGGAGTCACAGCAATATGGATCACTCCCGTTTTTAAAAATCAATCGGTTCAGTTTGGGCCGATCGGTGAGGCCTCTGCGGGTTATCATGGCTATTGGATCACGGATTTTCTGAACGTTGATCCGCATCTTGGTTCAAACGACGATATGAAAATGATAGTGGAAGCTGCGCATAAAATTGGCCTAAAGGTGATTTTGGACATTGTGATCAACCACACGGCTGATGTGATCAAGTTTAGAGAGTGCCATAGAGATGACGGATCCTATAAAAACGAGTCGGGCTGCCCTTATCGAAATAGCGTTGAGATTAAAGAAAACTCTTACACGCCATTTATCCCTCGAGAATTGGCTAATGCAAAAAATCCTTCATGGCTGAATGATCCGCAATACTATCATAACCAAGGAAACAGCATGTTTTCGGGTGAGAGCGTTGAACGCGGTGATTTTTTCGGACTTGACGATCTTTATACCGAACAAAAACGGGTTTTAGAAGGAATGATCGAGATCTCAAAGTTTTGGATCAAAGAATTTAAAATCGACGGTTATCGTGTCGATACCGTAAAACATGTGAATCTCGAATTTTGGAAAGCATGGATTTCGGCGGTAAAGGATTATGCTAAAGCTCAAAGAATTAGCCCTTTTTACATCTTTGGCGAAGTCTTTGATATGGAACCTCCTCTCGTGGCGCGTTATGTGCGCGAAGGAGGCTTTCCTGCAACCCTTGACTTTCCACTTCAAGGAGCGATCAAGGAGGTTTTTGGGGGTCATGGACCGACGAGGCTTTTGGAAAAAATGTTTGAAAACGATGATTACTACGTTGCAGAAGGCAGGGATTCCGCAGGGGCGCTCACATTCACGGGTAATCATGATATAGGACGTTTCGCTTTCTTTGTAACTAAAGAACTGCCTAAGATAACCGCAGAAGAAGTTCAAAGGCGGGTCAAATTGGCTTATGCTTTTCTTCTTTTCGCCCGAGGAACGCCAGTCATATACTATGGTGATGAGCAAGGTTTGAGCGGCGAGGGGGGCGATCAGGACGCGAGGCAGGACATGCCTCGATTTGATGAAAGCTATCCAATCTATAAAGCGATTAAAAAGTATGCCGCTATTCGTAAAGCCCATCCAGCTTTGAGTCGCGGGATTCAGTTGATAACATATAGCGAAGATAAGCCGGGTCTTCTGGTCTTTTCCCGCGTTGATCCCCGTCAAAAGCTGGAATATCTTGTTTTATTTAACACCGCATCAGAGCGGAGAAAATTCATAGCCAAAACTAAAAACGTTTATGAGTCGGTTTATCCAAAACCCGGAGTGCTGTTAAAACCGAGGGAAGGAGTATTAACTATAACCATTGATCCTATGGATTTCTCCATTTGTCGGGCCAAGAAGCCCGTATTGGCTCCAAAAATCGCCCCTCAAGCAGAAATTGAAAAACCAGCCGAGGGTGAGATTATCTCTGGACTGACAGAGATTACCGCAGGCGGTAAGTCTATTCCAGATTCGTTCAATGTTATGCAGCGGATGGTCTTTTATGCGGATGTCGAAGGAAAGGGTTTGAGATTTCTTGGACGCGATTATACTCCTCCTTATCGGGTCTTTTGGAATACTGAGGAATATCCCAATAAAACGAAGGTTATGATTCGTGCTGTGCTAGAAAGTGGTTTTGGCCAGGAGACAGTCGGCAGTCATAGGGCCGTTATCGATGCCAGGGTACCGGCAGAGATATGGATTCGTCACGAGAATCAGCGAAGACATACGATGGTTCTAGCGATCACAAGAAGTGGTGAACAACTGGGACCGTTTACACTACAAGAGGGTGTAGCAAAGATTCCTTGGAGTATGGCCGAAACTGGAATGACTCTTTTTTTTGAAACCCCCGGAGATCGTGAAGGGTCATTTAAAATCGATCAACCAAATTATATAGAAAAAAGAAAACTTTTAAAGAGTTGCAAGGAAAACAAGGGAGGAGAACTAGACGCGGAGCTTGTTTTTAAGGAAGGTGAAGATCTTTTGCAACGTGATCTTACGCCATATAAACTAGAGCAGAAGGCTTATTTAAGAGGATCTTTTAATGGTTGGAAAGCCGGGGATCCATTGAGTGAATTGAGCCCAGGTGTATACATGGTTAAGAAAAAACTGACTCCGGGCGAGTACGAATTTAAATTTGCCGATGAAAATTGGAGGGAATTAAATTTTGGAAGCCCATTTGACGAATCAGGTCTAACAAACGGACAATCGTCAAATCTTAAGATTAAAATTGTCAAAGATGGGATTTATCGATTTTATCTTTTCTTTGCAGCTCTTAATGGGAAGAAATATGCATTTCATCAGATCTTAATTGATGTAAGATAGAGCTAGGACGGGATTAACATGAAAACAAAGAAAGAATTTGCGGTTAAAAGTATGAAAAAAGATGCCGTGAGCGACATCATGATTAAGGATCTCAAAACGGTGACCGATACAACGACACTGATTGAGGCTCATATGTCGATGGAAAGCAAGGGAGTGCACCATCTTCTTGTTGTTGATGAGAAAGGGATCCTCGTGGGTGTTTTGAGTGATCGCGATGTTAAAAAGTTCAGCAGCCCGTTTGCAGGCTCAAAGCTAGAACAGAGACAAGATCGCGCAACCATGTCGATTCCAATTAGTAAGATCATGACAAAGAAAGTTTTTTCATGTGGTCCTAACGACTCGATTAAGACCTGCACGGAAGTCATGCTCGAGAAATCAATCCACTCGGTTCCTATAGTCCATGAAAAAGGGAAATTGGTAGGACTTGTCACGGCGACGGACCTTCTTAGATTTTTTATTAAAAGCATGTGACGTTGATCTTCTGGCGGAGGTTTTGTAAGATCCAATTTGGATGGGGTTTAGGGTACTAGTTTTGTAGGTCAGCCCAAAAATTCTTGAGACTGTTTTGTTTTTTTGTCTTTGTATCGCCGTGCGCGGCGTATGTTTGAGAGAGGTCTTCCGGGCTACCTGAAAATTCGGTGGGACGGGGAGTTTTTTCGTATGTAAACGAAAATTCGATGTTTTCATATTCGTAATCTATTTCCATGGAACCGGAAAATGTTTCTCCATCTGCTAATTCGAACAAGACAAAAGTTCCCGGAAAAGTATCAACGATCACGCGGCTACATTTTTTAAAAATATTGTCAGGACCGCACATGACTTTTGTGATTTTTTTCACAGGTTGCCCGGGGGTGATCGATGATTTTGCGGCCAGATAGTACACTTTCCCGTCCGATGTTCGAGCGATGGTCACGCCTTTGGGATCGGTCGCTTGGATGGCGAAAAAGCGAATATCGTTACTGTCCAATTTACCGCCATAGGTAGACAAGTGTTTGAAAACCTCCTCAGAGGGGATGATATTTTTTACTTTGCTATCAAGCTGCGTTTTAGTCGGCATAAGCGTTTCAATCATTTTAGGTTGATACAATTTGAACGATTGAGCTTTAAATGTATTAACGACTCCCTGCTTAAGGGACTTCAATGCAGCCTCTTCAATTTCTTTTTCTTTTGCAAGGATTTCATCATTCCAAATCGAAGATTCTGATTCACAAATAATTTTTTCACTAATCCAAACGGACTTCGGAGCGGTGGATGTTTTCGAAAAGCACACATCAGCAGGTCCCGTAGGGGCGCTACTCGATGTCTGAAACGACTCGTCATTCTTTTCTTCTTTTTCCTGAGCTTTCGACTCCGCTTCCGATGCCTTTGGAAGCGGTTTTCTATTTGCTTCGCCAACCATCTTGACGGGATTGTTCAGTGTTCTACACGCCTGAGGTAACGCGAATACAGCAAGCAAGAAAAAAAATGTAATGACTTTAACCAATAGAGCCTCCGCAAAAATGGACTCGTGTGCTTTTATCGGTAGCCCTTTTAAATTCTTTAGGATTTTCGGATAAAACCGGCGTTGCTGCATAAATAAGGCAATGAATTCAGATAGATCATCATCTTCCTTCTTTGGCTTTTTGATCGCGCTCCCAATCTTGTGTCATTGGCATAATCTTGAGAGCATCGACACAATATCCACAATATGCCTTTTCCCTTGAGCGCTGATATTAATATCAGCAAGCTGCAGCATTCTGCAGACATTCAAAACCGCTCCACATTCCAAGGAAGATCCTCTCACGATCGAAAAATGTCTTCGATTATCTGATCTAGAATATCGCCCTGTGGCTTAGATTCGATCTCGATGGAATGCGAGGCACCACTCCTTTATCTCTTTCGCTAAGACTTCCTGATATTTTCCTTAGCCTTTAGGCTTAGAAAGGCATTAATAAACTGATCAAGGTCTCCGTCGAGAACGGAATCGGGGCTATGTGATTCAACGTCTGTTCGATGGTCTTTGACGAGCTTATAAGGATGAAGGACATAACTTCTTATCTGGTGACCCCAGGCGATATCGGTTTTTTCGGACTCCAGGGCTTGCTGAGCCTTACGTCTTTCTTCCAGCTTACGCTCGTAGAGGTGGGAGCGCAGAATCTTCATAGCTTGGTCGCGGTTTTGGTGCTGCGAACGCTGTGATTGGCATTGCACGACAATACCCGTCGGAATATGTGTGATCCGAATCGCGGAATCCGTCTTATTAACATGTTGTCCACCCGCGCCGCTGGCGCGATAAGTATCAACCCTTAGATCCGCATCGTTGATTTCTATGTCGATGGCATCGTCGATTAGAGGCGTGACCGCGACACTTGCAAAGCTCGTATGACGTCGGGCATTGGCATCAAAAGGGCTGATACGCACTAAACGATGAACACCGGCCTCAGCCTTAAGCATGCCAAAGGCAAACTCTCCTTCGGCCTGAAACATTACGTTTTTAAGTCCCGCTTCTTCGCCGTCTAGAATATCGAATATTTCAGTCTTCCAACCTTTGCGTTCTGCGAACCTTACATACATGCGAAAGAGCATGCTTGCCCAATCGCACGATTCGGTGCCGCCAGCACCGGCATTGATTTTAATAACGGCGCCATTGATATCAACCTCACCGCCGAGCAAGCTCTCAACTTCCAGCTGAGAAAGCTCTGTATCAAGTTTTGCGAGGATCACCTCCGCTTCCCTGTGACATTCCTCATCACCAGCGACAGCGAGTTCGAGCGCAACGTCCAAGTCTCCGCGATAGCCAGCCAACTTTTTTGCACGCGATAACGCGACTTCGATAAATTTCTTCTCTCTTAAAATGGGAGTATTTTGCTTTGTGTTTGACCAGAAGTTTGGGTCGGTACTGATGGTCGTTTCGAGCTGCTGAAGCTTTCTATTTTTTCCCTCAATGTCAAAGAAACCCCCATACTCGGGAAAACTTGGCATTAACTTCTTTAATCTTTACTGACAGCGAATCTAAATCCACGGCGCTTAATCCTCATTGATCCGGTTAACGGTTTTTACATTTGCTTTTAAAAGAGGCAGGTTGACACTAACGATACATCGCCCCTAACATATTAATAGTAGTATGGATAAAATCTAGTTTTGTCGAGGAAATTGTGATTCTTTTAACTAAATTGGATAACACCAAGATTCTTCTTAATTTAGAGGTCGTAAAATACATTGAATCTGTCCCAGACACTCTCATCATTTTTATCAACGGGGACAGCTTGATCGTCCGCGAGTCGCTAGAAGAAGTCGAGGCTCGCGTGGTAGAATTAAAGAGGAAAATACTCGAAAACGCTGATCAAAGTTCAAAGTAAGCTGACGGAAGGAACTATCGTATGGATATTATGAGTATCATTGGCCCAACGATGGCGATTGGATTAATTGTCTTTGGCTTTCTTATTGAAGGTGGTCATATCGGAGCCTTGCTGCAGTTTACTGCGGCCATGATTGTGTTCGGGGGGGCTTTTGGCGCTATGTTTGTCGCTTGCCCCCTTGCCGATGTCATTTTCTCGTTCAAGGGAATTGGCATCTGGCTTAAGAATTCGTCCTTTAACCCCGACGAGATCATTGCCGATATCATTGATTTGGCGCAAACGGCACGGAAAGAGTCGATTCTGGCGCTTGAAAAGAAGCGTGAGGCGATCAAGTTCGAACCTCTTAAAAAAGCTATCCGACTGGCGGTTGATGGTACCGATCCTAATATTATTAAAAGCACCCTTGAAACAGAGCAAGAAATCACATTCGAAGAACAAGAGGTTGCCGCTAAGTTTTGGGAAGACATCGGCGGCATTTGCCCGACAATTGGGATTTTGGGCGCCGTGCTTGGTCTGATCCACGTTATGGAAAACCTCGATAAGCCGGATCGGATCGGCCCAGGTATCGCCGTGGCCTTTGTTGCGACGCTTTATGGGGTCGGTGCTGCCAACGTCTTATTCATTCCGATCGGAAAGAAAATCAAGAGAAAGGCAAAACTGGAAAGTCATGCCAGAACAATGGTGCTTATAGGCGTTGAGGGGATTTTGTCAGGATTAAACCCAAAGATTATTCAAGAAAAACTATCCATATTCTCTCATTCGCATGGTGCCAGTGAAGAATAGTCAGATTTCTCTGAAATCGGTGGAAAGTATGCCGAGAGGGGCGGAGAGATCTCGGCGTAACGTGATGAACGGGGCGGAATAGCGCAATGGCAAAACATAAGTGCCCGGAATTTGAAAACCACGAACGATGGCTTATCAGTTACGCCGACATGTTAACCCTGCTCTTCGCGGTGTTCGTCGTTCTCTACTCCATTTCTATCTCTGGAAAAAAGAAGGAAGATGCATCTCAGGTTGCTGGATCTATGCAGGAAGCCTTTAATGCCCCTCTAGAAAGTATTCCGCAAGAACGTCGGGTGGGTCCCGCCGAGAGGGGATTTGGTATATTCGAACACTTTAGAGGCACGGAACCAAGACCGCACATTCTCGACAAATATCCCGGTCAGAGCCAACTCATCAAGGTCATCGAAGAAGAAATGAAAACCGTGAAACTTAGGCTTGAAGAAAGGCTCTACGGACCTGAAAAGTTTCGGCAAAAAGAAAAACCCGGTGAGGAACGGATTGTAACCATCCAACGATCTGCCAAAGGCTTTAGCCTAAGGCTCTTAGCACGGCATTTCTTTGATCCTGGATCTGTGGAAGTTAAACGTGGTGCCCGAAAAGAGCTTGATCAGATCATAGATCTGCTCAAGGATTTGGGACGTCCTGTCACCATCGAGGGGCATACTGATTCCATGCCCGCCACAGGACCGCATTCGAATTGGGAGATTTCGACCCTCCGGGCAACCAACGTGTTAAGGTACATGATTTCGGAACGTGGCTTTCCCGCAACGAAGCTATCTGCAGTCGGTTACGCTGACCTAAAGCCAATAGCTCATAATGGCACTGCTGCAGGAAGAGCTCTAAACCGAAGGATCGAAATTCAAGTGCATTACGATCCAGATAATGACGTTGATCCTAAATAGACTCTGCTGAAAAAGTGTTTTCAGCAAAATCTAAATAACCGTCATTAGGAGCTTCGATGTTATCCCTGAAGACTATCGCGAATAGATCGAGATTCATCGCGGCCTTCTTTATCGCACTTTGTTCACCTATTGTTCTAACTGCCGCAGATCGAGCCTCAAAAGAGCCTAACAAACCTCTTTACGAATCTTCGTTTAAGGAAATCCTGGCTCGCTATACCTTCGTCGATGATTTTCAACAAAAAGAAGCCGAGCGCGAGATTTCGGATGAGCTTTTTTGGCGTTATCCGCTCAAAATTCAAAAAATCCCTTTTGATCTTTATCCTTCTTTCGACAAATTAGAACTAGAGTTTCCCGCAACAAAAGGAAACAGTCGTGCGATCCAGCACCTTAACCGAGGACGCATCCTCTATCTCGAAGGAAAAATCGATGAAGCCCGGAAAACATGGTTATCGGCCAGGGCACGTTACGGGAAAACCTATGTAGGTCACAGGCGAACCGATTACTTCATAGGATATGCCTATATTAAATTGGCTATCGAGATGCAACAAACGCAAGGTCTTTCTTGGGATGACCGTAAGATTCGAGGACTCCTTTCGAACGCTTCAACATTTTTAAGTTGGGCATTTGTTATGAAGAAAGATGAACGTGATGAG
>CAILAO010000062.1 GCA_903832105.1 uncultured Pseudomonadota bacterium
CCATGACACTCAAACCCACCCTCAACCTCATAGTCTGAAAGAAGATAAATAGTATCGAGATCGTGATACGTGAAGGCGCCGCTGCCGCATGCGAGATGAACACTGGCAGAAATGCCGATTTTTGACTCGAGCATGCCTCCAATCATGAGCTTTAAACCGGCGTCTTTTGCTGCTGTCATAATGTCGAGGGATGCGAGAATCCCGGTCTTTGCAAGCTTGATATTGATAACATGAGCAGCTCTCTCTTCAATAACCTTGACGGCATCTGCGTATGAGGCGACGGATTCGTCGGCTGCGATAGG
Organism: uncultured Pseudomonadota bacterium; assembly: GCA_903832105.1. GTDB lineage: Bacteria > Bdellovibrionota_B > Oligoflexia > Oligoflexales > CAILAO01 > CAILAO01. Next base: position 303 of record CAILAO010000062.1, read on the forward strand.
GACGGAGGATTTTTTCGTTAACTGCTGAAGGCCTTTTAAATCATCTTTACGTAACGGTTGCTCGAACAGCGTGACGGGAAGATTTTTCTTCTCAATCGCATTAATAACTTTAAATGCTTCGTCCAACGTATAGCCTTGATTGGCATCAAGATAGATTTCAAAGGGTTTGTGGTGAGATTCCCCCGCCGCGTTTGTCACGACATCTTCAGCAGCATTTGCGACCGCAATGATGCGTTCAACATCATTCGTAACATCAAGACCGACCTTCATTTTGATTTTTCTAAATCCTTGCGTGATAAAGTCTTTTGTAAGTCGGATGGTGTCTTCTAGGGAGGTGATTCCTATGGTCATATCAATTTCTAGTTCAGTCTGCTTACCGCCAAAAAACTGGTATAGAGGCGTCTTTTTCGATCTGGTGAGGGCGTCAAATATCGCTATCTCTAGTCCGCTTAGCGCGTAGTGAACATCAGAAAAATCCGAGCGGATTTTGGTGATGATATTTTTGTAATCGTTAATATCCTTGCCGATGAGGCGTGTCGAGACCTCGCTTAGGAGGCTGAACATTTTTTTGTAATCGCTCTCATGGGTCAAAAAAAGAGGTGATGCCTCGCCAAAACCAACGAGGCCATTTTCCAATTCGAGCTTAATGACGACGTTCTTCATGAACTTTTTTTCTGCTGTTGCGATGAGAAATACTTCACGAAGCGGGATTTCGATTGGTTCAAAACTAAGTTTTTTGATGATAGTACTCATTTGCCTACAATCTGCGGAAGATATTTGTTTGTTTCGCTCACAATGACTTTACTCAAGAGTAAAAGTGAAATGAGATTTGGTAATGCCATAAGACCATTTGCGATGTCCGCGAAGGTCCATACCGCCTTGAGGGAAGCTACGGAACCCACCATGACAAAGACAACCCAAAGCCAACGATAAGGGATAATAGCTTTAGATCCAACTAAATACTCAACAGCCTTTTCTCCATAGTATGACCAGCCAAGGATGGTCGAAAACACGAAGGTCAAAAGACCGAAGGCGAGAATGGCAGGGCCGAAGAAAGAAAGATCCGTGAAGGCGGCTTTCGTGAGAGAAGCTCCACTCAGTCCGTTCATCCATTGCCCTGAGTTAACGATGACCAGACCCGTCATGGCGCATACGACAACTGTGTCCCAAAATGTGCCTGTTGAGGAGACTAGGGCCTGACGAACTGGATCGGTCGTTTGGGCTGCAGCAGCAACGATGGGGGCGCTTCCTAGGCCGGATTCGTTCGAGAAAAGCCCTCTTGCAATACCGTAGCGCATGGCTTCCTTGACGCCTGCCCCAAGAAATCCACCGACTGCGGCTTGGCCTGAGAACGCTGACGTTACGATAGTGACCAATGTCGTTGGCAGTGTTTCATAATGAACAAACAATAGGATGAGGCACCCAAGCGAATAAAAAATAGCCATGATGGGGACCAGAAATTCGCAGACCCTCGCGATGGACTTGATCCCACCCAGAATCACTAGTGCTGTTAAAATCGTCATAACGCCGCCAGAAAGCCAAGGAGATATGGCGTAAGACTCTTGAAGCATGGAAGCGATCGAGTTGGCTTGTACCATGTTGCCAATACCAAAGGCTGCGATGGCCGTGAAAATAGCAAAAATGACCCCCAGCCATTTCATGTTGAGGCCTTTTTCTAAGGCGTACATCGGCCCCCCAGCCATGGAACCGTCAGGTTTTTGCTCTCGATATTTAACAGAGAGGACAGCCTCTGAATATTTTGTCGAAATTCCAAACACCCCGGTGAGCCACATCCAAAGAACAGCCCCAGGCCCACCTGCGGCGACGGCCGTGGCGACTCCGACAATGTTGCCGGTGCCGATAGTGGCTGCAAGGGCCGTCATGAGAGCTCCAAAATGGCTGATGTCGCCAACTCCTTCCTTGGTACGGCTGAGAGAAAGCTTAATGGCGGTACCCAAATGAAGCTGGATGAAGCCAGTTCTGAACGTCAGATAAATATGAGTTCCAAAGAGGAGTATTAAAAGGGGTGCGCCCCATACAACGCCAGCAATCGAGTCTAATACCTGTTCCAGATTCGCCATGTGTGAGCTCCTAAGGCAGTTAGTATAACGTTCAAAGGATGTATTCTATCAATTGTTTCAATCTTCCAGCAAGGTACAAAGGTACAAAGCAGGTTTTTTTCGTGCGGTCAAAATAGAAGTTTTTCCCGCTCAACACAACTTTTAGCGGTGGCTGATACTTTTCAGCGAAAACTTTCAGACTCTTAGCTTGGGTCACGTGGCCGGATTTGATTTCGATAGGAATCAGATGTTCATCAAATGAAAAAAGAAGTTCGATTTCCGCCGTATTCTCTTTCCAAGAAAAACATTCATCAACACCCGCACTGTGTAACTCCTGAATCACAAAGTTTTCAGCAACGTACCCTTTGTATGATCCGAAGTCATAGTTAAGAATAACTTTCGCAGGCATGCGACTTAAAGCAGCAAGAATACCAACATCGAATAGATACAACTTAAAAAAGTTGTCCTTAGTAAAAGCTTTAATCGGCAATTTCGCCGAATTAGCGATAGACACGCGATGAATCAAACCTGCGGCAGTCAGCCAATCAATTGGTCCAGCAAGTTGGACATACCCTTTTTTTCCTGGAAGAACACCTTGGAAAGTGAACTTGCCAGATGACCCATCACTTTCCCTCGCCAATTGTAGCGGAATATTTTCCCAAACTCTTGTAATATGCATTGCGTTTTCTATGCCAGAGTGTTTCGCGATGTCGGCACAGTACGAATTGATGAGATCAGTTTGGCGATCTCTCACTTTTTCGGTTGCAGCAAATAAGTCATTCTTCTCTCTTCTATATGTATCAATGACTTTAGGGAGTCCTCCACAAACAAGATAATGTTTAAACAACTCCCAAAGACGAAGATGAATAATCTCTGGAATTTCTTCCCCCGGCTTATATTCGGATAGAAACTGCCCAGCTTTTTTCTCGTCCACACCATTTAGGAACTCATGAAAGTCCATTGGAAAAAGATTTAGAAATTCAACCTTGCCCACAGGAAAAGCGTCTTTGGACAACATCACACCGAGAAGGGAGCCAGCGGCGGCGACGGCAAGTTGTGGCAGATTTTCAGCAAAATACTTCAAACTGGTAAGGACCCGTGGACAATATTGTACTTCATCAAAGATGAGAAGATCCTGTTCAGGGTTGATATCCGAATTCAGGTGAAAACTTAACTCGCGAAGAATTCTTTCTACCTTCAGGTCGGTAAGAAAGACCTTTTTAACGGTCTCATCTTCTTCGAAGTTAAGATAATGAGATCGTCGAAAGTTTTGCTCCCCAAATTCTTTTAAAATGTACGTTTTCCCGACCTGACGAGCACCTTTTAAAACTAACGGTAATCGTTCGTGTTTTGTTTTCCATAGTTGAAGATTTAAAAGGAGTTGTCTTTTCATATTCTTCCAATATTAAGAATTAATGGTATCACAATCTCTTAAATGAGAGAAAATATCGGACCACTTCATAGAATGCTATCAGAATTTAGCCTTTTTACAAAGCGGTTTTTATTTAAACATTTGTTTTGTAAGGTAAAAATAAGGCGTGTGGTGGGGCTATCGAAATTCTAACGCAACTTTTTCGCTTACAAACGACTGAGGTCTCATCAGGGTCGGTAGTGAGACGATATCCTTCCATTCGTCGATCCATTGACTTTTTAACGGATCGTCCACGGAGACTTCAATTTTTGCAGATGGGCTGCTGTCAGTCGCTTTCACCATTTGCTCGACTTCTTTGCCATCAAACAAGAAGTAGTCGGTGATCTTCTGAGATGACATGGAATAAACTGCGCGGACGAAAGCATAGTAATTCTCCTGACCATAGATAGCCTGACATCCGGCAGAATTATTGGCCACGTGGGCACCTGGGTTTTCAAAGCTAAGACTTCCGACGCCGGCTGCAGCGTGAATATTATGGGCTGAGCCGATGCGAACATAGGTTGGTTCACCATTTCTATGTTCTCTTACCCGATAGTCGAGCGTAGCCATTCGAAGCGCGTGATATGATCCGCGGTGCAAGCCTTTGCGGTAATAGTAATAAGGGAATTTTTGCTTTGGTTTTCCCGCGAGTGGGGTGTCTTCATCTTCCGGATTGATTTGTGCTTCATAGCCCGCGTAGTCAGTTTTTCCACCCGAAAGAATGGCGCTAGGGGTAGGGAACAAAAACGAACTTGAGTTTGGTTCCCAGTCTACCAAGCCCGGATCGGTCGTAACAGGGAATTCTCGGACAACTTTCTTCCCATCGTTTTTGACAAAGAGAAGGACCAGCGTGTCGTTAAACTGGTCTTTCGCGTTTCCATTAAACAATAATTTGCCTGGATATTGACCTCGAATGCCTATAACGATTGGGTCTGCTGGAGATGTTGGAAACGGTGAGGACGGAGAAGAGCTTCCAACTTCAAACTGATGAACAAGAAGCTTCGCCTGAATGAGACTCGTATATAAATCGAAGGCTTCTTCTTCGTTGAGCTGGGCCGTGCCGTTTTTTGTAACGTAGGGTCTTTTCTCACCGAGGGACCAGTCCTTGGCGCGGTCAAAGAGAAGAACCTTATCTCCATCCCAGTGGGGAAGGATTAACTCGGAAGGATCATCATCTGGGTTCCCAGGTTCGTCGTCACCGCCATCTTCTTGATCAGGTGGAAATTCGATATCATCATCGGAGTCATCAACGATTGCTGGGGTAGGTGTGGGTGTTTCGTTTGCAACGTGTTCATCGGAAATGTTAGGATTCTGATCCTCACTTTTCGGCAACGGTTCTCTAATGGTTCGATCGGGTAGCCGCTCTTCGGCAGACATGCCTTCTTGATGTTTACTTTTTTCAGGACCGCAACCGAATACGGTTAAAGTGACGCCCACAAATGCACAAAAAGAAAGCAAACCTAGGAAACGCATAAGTGCTCCTAAATTCCGAGAAGTTCTTAAAAAGAAAAAATAATGAAGACTATATGGGGTATTTTACCACATGTAGGCATTCTGGAGGAGTGCCTGGCATATTCTAGCAAATACAATGCGTTAACTGCTTTGATTTTCATCTTTGCGTCAACGAAGTATTGATTTCATTAAGAAGGATCGTTGTAAGAAATTCCGTTAACCAGCCTGTATCATCCGCTTGCGAGATTCTTTTTGCGTTCAAACCAATACCATCCATAACATTCTTCAAATTGTTGCGAGCAGTATCTTTCCACTTGGGATGGATATTTAAATCGCAGATTGATTGCAATGTAGCCGATTTGTCGCCGCCGTTGGATAAAACATAACAAACATAGTAAAGATCTTTGTACTTTTTGGCTTCTTTTTTCCTCAGTGGAAAGGTTAAAAGCTTATGCATGATAAAAGCAGCTGGCGCTACAATAGTAAGTTTAGCCCCACTTGGGAGGGTGATCCGAATGGTGTTGTCGAGACGCATTGAAAAATAACTTAGCCCCTGCGCTGTAATGCCAGATATCTTATGAGTCATTTTCCGATGGTCTTCAGTTAAGAATTCCACATAATGACTATTGTCAGAATAAACCCATTTTTCATTAGGGAGTGCTTTGCTTGTCGGTAGAGCATTAAGTTCAGGTTTATATCCTGCGTCTATGAGTCTTTTTGCTAGGTTGACATCTTTTGCATCAAATAACGGAAACTTCTTTGATTTTGTATCAACAACAATGTCGACGTCTTCCGTGAAGACCGGGGTAATATGCGATTCTGATTCGAGACCAAGAGCATAAGCAGCCATTCCTCCGCAAAGCGCGGCGCCTTTGCCGATGTCTTGAATGATCAGGGCGACTTTTTCCAAGATTTCGACCGGGGTCAGTTTTTCTCTATTCATCCTTTTCCCCTACATAGAGGCCATGTAATATTTCAGCTAGTCTTTCTTGTGCCTCGATTCCACGTACCGGATAGAATGGCAAAAGAAGAAGATTGACAACATGATCGATCGCCAAGATGGGGCCACCGTCATGTTTCATCCCGAATGCACGCATAAAATCTTTAAGCTTTCCTTTCTCGAATATAATGAGATCGGGCTGATCAAGATTCACGGGGAATGGAATTTCGTTGCCTTTTTTCTTAACGCCGAGGCGAGCTATCGGCAGTGACTTTATTCCGATTCTCATCTTCAAAGCATCCATAGCTTCATTCCCCAAGAGAAGGCAAAGGGGTGTTTTGCCGCGATAGATTTTTGCTCTTTCGTAGACTTGGTTTGGAAGCAAATAAGCGGTATGCATGATTGCCAGTCCTAATACCGCATCTTCATGTCCATCAATTTTTTTATTGATTAGCTCCAGGATTTCATTAGACGGCTTCTCTCTTAATTCCCTAGGTAGAGAGTATGCTTTTGGTGTCCCCAATTTTTTTATCAAATGAGTCTGAAGATAGCTGACGAAAGCTTGAGGGCGAGAAAGGTGATAGCGCAGCTTTAATCCTTTTTTCGCTAGAGATAGAACACTTTCCTGTTGGAGATCGTAGTAGATATGCTCAGCCACGTTTTTGCTTTCTCCTAGCAAACCGGCAAATTCACGAGGGGACGGGAGGTATAACCCGTCATACCGCTGACGAAAAAGGAAGGTGAGACCGTATCGTTCTACAAGAAACTTCATAATTTTCATTTCTAAAATCAGTCTCGAATTTTGCATAAAACTTCCCCTTATCATGATACACCTGTTTATAGTTATTGTATAAACTAATTACGCAGTATTAATGGGTAGATAATCTTCATTTTACTCCATAATAACTATACCCATGTAATTTTAGATGAAAATAAATACTAACTATCTGTATATATAGTATTATTTTTATGTTAAGTGTTTGAATTTCAGGGTGTGGATATAAAAAACGGTCAGCGTATAGCGGAAATGGTCACAATGGTGAGGGGGATTTATTCAACAACGACCAACGGCAATACTCCGAGCGATAAACAGGCTTCCTAAGTCTATTTCTTATTTGTCAATTGATCTCTGATCGTCTTTCCTACGCTTTTGATTCCAGCTTTGTCATCTGCTGTGAGATAGGTATAAGTCAGGGCGTATGCCATAGAGGCTTTGTCGGTGACCCATTGACCATTAGCGTTACGTGAAGCGGAGGCTTCGTTCCCGGCAGCATAACCCGTGACATCATCCGGTTGGGGATTATCGGCGTGACCCATGCCGAATTGATGTCCAACTTCGTGTAGGAGGACGTGGAAGACGCCAACGTTTGGTGTGAAGGAAGTTTCTTCTTCGTCGGCCGTTCCATCGAAGAAGCGTTGAAATGCGGTTTGAAACCCGGCGTCTTTACCTATTAAAATCTTTTGATCTTCAAGAAGTTTTGCAAATGCGAAAAGCTTTGCAGGGCTTTGGTCAGCAACTAAAGAATCGTATTCGCGGGTGACTTTATTTTTGACGGAATCGCTGATGTCCTCACTACGCATCACGTCTTTTTTTAACGATGTCCATTGGACGTAAGGACTAAAGACTGTAGTAGAGGGGGCTTTCTTTGCAAGTCGGATCCATTTTTCTGGGGAGTAGTAATAAGGAGTGATCCAGCCTGGTCCTCCAAATCCCATAATGAGACTTGTTCCTTTGCAGGAGACGGATCCATTTCTTCGCTCGCAACTGATCTTGGGTTCATTAAATTTAGAGATATCTTGACCACCGCTGGTCCCGTCACTAAAAATGACGACGGCACTATTTGAATTATCTTCGGGATTGCATTTTGATTTGTTTGCGAAGCTCAGCTTGCGCCAGGCGTTTTCATCGTAACTTCCGCTTTCTTTAAGCCACATGGCATACACCAGCTTGACCTCCGCGAGAGCTTCCTGGTCGGTGAGATCCGATCTTCCGTTTTCAACGCAAACATCCAGTGACGAGAAATCTACTTCGTAGCCCATCTTCATGGCCTCAAGTCTTGCGATTGGAGAACCGAGGAGTTGCATGCTTTCGTAATGAGCGTATTTTGTTTCACTGGTTTGCGGGGATGTTCCGCAGGCAGATAAAGCGAGTCCGCTGAAAAGAAGAAGTCGCGGCGCGCATTGCAAAAAGCTTTTCTTGAATCCCAGTTCAACACAGCATCCACTCTTAACCATAGCAACCCCCGCAAGTAGCAACATCAGATTGAGAAAAGAACCATGGCAATGAGTCCTCAGACTGCACACCACGATTCTATGATAATAATAAAATATATTTTAAAATCAATTAAAATATTAAAATTGTAATGATTGCAGCATGCATTTTAACCTGATGATTTTTATGAAGAAAAAAGATCCGCTGCGAGGATGCCTAGAAACATAAGTTTAATCAGCATATTACATAGCTGTCTACACTGAAGCCCGAGTGGCTCTTAAGAGAACATCGATTTTTCAGAGTTCGAGAGATTCATGCTATAATGAACATATAGCAAACATTTCTTTATTTTTTGACCGGTCCGCGTCTCGGGACAACACCGAGCATCAGATGAACTAGGCGTTATTATTGGACAATTATTGATTGCCCAGTTGTCCTTTAGGAGAATCGACGTAATGAGTAAGTTCATTCGCTTCTTTTTCCCCCTTTTTTTGGTCATGGGAGCTTTAAGTTTAAATTTGCTCTCATGTGCCACGTCAGACAGAGTTTCTCCGAAGGATGATTTTACTGCCGAAAAGAAGGTTAAAAAACAAAAGACTCCTTCTGTTATCGTCAAGTCTAATAGCGTTGCGGATAAAGACGAGCCTAAAGAGCTTCAAGCCGATGAGACAGTTGTCTCTAGCGATAAGGCCAATGATACGGCGGAATCCATGGTCATAGAAAACCTGGATTCGGGGCGTGAGATGAAGAGGAGCGGCGAAAACGACCCCAACGTGATTCCTGTTGAGATCAATGAGCTTGTGAAGAAGTGGCTAGTGTACTTCACCACCAAGGATCGAGACCGGTTTCAGCGTTTCTTAGATCGTAAAGATGGTTACGCGATTCTTATTAAGGATTTGCTTGAGAAGAACGATGTTCCTCAGGATCTTATTTTTCTGGCCCTCATCGAGAGTGGATTTTCTACCGAGGCAACATCTCATGCCAAAGCGGTGGGTATTTGGCAGTTCATAGCTGCGACCGGGAAACGCTATGGTCTTACGGTTAATAATTACGTTGATGAGAGGAGAGACCCCATCAAGTCGACTGAGGCGGCTGCGCGCTATTTAAAGGATCTTCATAATGTGTTTCAATCGTGGTATCTCGCGATGGCAGCTTATAACGCGGGTGAGATGCGCATTTTACAAGCGATCATGAAGGGCAATAGTCGTGACTTCTGGCAGCTAGCAAGAGATAGAATTCTCCCTCCGGAAACAATGGACTATATTCCAAAGTTTTTGGCTGCTTCGATGATCGCAAAGCATCCCGAAAAGTTTGGATTTTCAATTCCGGAAGAAGATACGCCACCCAAGCTAGTAAGGGTCAGAGTTCCTTCGCCAGTTATGTTGCAGTCGATTGCAGAGGTTTGCGACATTTCATTCCAGGATCTTAAACGTTATAATCCAGCGCTCATCAAGTATATGACGCCACCTGCCATGGCGTTTTATGAAGTATGGATTCCAGAGAGCGCGGCATCGAAAGTGATGGATCGGTATAGCTTACTCGCGTCCCGTAAAGTGAAGGAAAACAAACTCGCCCGTGTGGTTGAACAAGGCGGCAACTTCGAATATCATCGCGTGAAACAAGGGGAGTCGCTCTTTTCAATCGCCAAGAAGTATGGGAAAGCAGTCGGTTTTCTGAGAAGATTGAACCAACTAAAATCAAACAAAATCTACGTCGGAATGCATTTAAAAGTGACGCCTGCCAAAAAGAGTTCAAACATTGTCGCATCTGCAAAGAGCACAAAGGTGCACGTAGTGAGGAGCGGCGAAAATCTCGAAGTGATCGCCAAGAAATTTGGCTTAAGCGTAGGGGAAATCAGACGACTTAATCGCCTAAGGACCTCAAGAATTACTGTCGGCCAGTCGCTCAAGATACCTTCGCCCAAAAAAGGGTGACGAAAAAACCGTAAAATCAAGGGACCTTAAAATTGATTGAAGCTGGTTGCAGGTAGCCGGGCTGGGATGGGTTTAAACGGCGTACATGCAATCCAAGGAAGACTCTCCATTGCGTATAGCGGAACGGTTGTAATTGAGTGATTTTGGGTGAATGGCTGCTGGGCGACTTTGAAACCTACGGGTATTTTGTAGTGACTGAGAAATAGATGCATACTCCTCAACGTCCCTGTTTTCCCAGCCTTAACTTCGATCGGAAATATGCGCGATTCATAGGACACCAAGTAATCAACTTCAGCACTACTGCTTTTGGACTCGCGAACCCAATAGTGAAGCGTAGGAGTTTGATATGGATCCTGATAGGCGAGAAGTTCTTGACCTACAAATTGCTCGGCAATAGCTCCTTCGTTTACCTTGAGCACATCTTTAGCTTGCATGATGTCCGCAGTGACGCCCAAGAGATTTTGAAGAAGACCGACATCCAAAAATATCACTTTAAAATGCCGTTCGTCTTCATAGGCGTTAAGCGGAACTCCTAAGCCCGACGTTTTGAGGACACGTCGCACAATCCCAGCTTTTTCCAGGAGTTCGAGAGCAACCTTAAGATCTCTCGATTGGATATCGTTATCTATTTTGGAATACTTGAATTTTCGAGTGACCAGCTTTGGTACTGTTTGAAATACTTTTTGAAGGTACCGCTGTTTGGCCTTGCTGGCGTATTTTCTAAAATCATCGTGATAAGTTTGAATAATAGAAGTCTGATTAGCCCTATAAAACAAAACGCGATCGAGTATTATACAAGGCAATTATATTCATTAAATGATTAAAAAGAAGGCATAAAATGTGCAAATCGTGCCTTTAAGATTTCGTGTTGGAATGAATCACTGAACATATCCACTCTAATTTATTGAACTAACTTAACTTGAAAGTTCGCTGTAATTTTTTTACTAAGAACTATGTGGAGGCAAAAATGCTGGAGATGCCCTAGATGCGCAACTGAACCAGGCGAATTAAATATAAAAAATCTAGTGTTTTTCTGTTTGA
>CAILAO010000063.1 GCA_903832105.1 uncultured Pseudomonadota bacterium
ATGCAATACGATCCCACTTCATTTGTTCCGCCCCCGCTTTGGCAACGGCCCTTTGTCGCCTGTGACGCGCTTCTTTTTTACGCGGGCAAGCTTTTTTTTCCATGGCCTCTCATTCCTGATTATGGCCGTATGCCGCTCGTGGTCCTTTCTTCACCTTGGTGTTATGCAACTCCACTATGGCTCCTGATTCCCTTTTTACTGTGGCTATGGCGTGCCCGGAGTTTCCGTGCACCGATTCTGTTCGTGGCGATTAGTCTCGCCGCGCTCATGCCCAATCTGGGAATGATTCCATTCAATTTTCAGCGCGTCTCGACTGTCGCTGACCGCTACTTTTACCTCGCCATGCTTGGTCCCGCGTTGGGAACAGCCGCTCTTTTGCATTTTTGGCCACGCCGTTCGCTTTTTTCCCTTTTTACTGCGGTAATCGCGTTCATGGCAGCGGTAAGTGTTGTACAACTCAGCCATTGGCGTAGCACCACGGCGCTATTCACATACACGCTCGTCCACAACCCCCGCAGTCTCTCGGCACTCAACAACCTCGGGAGCGCTGCTATCAGTTCTAATGATCTCGCCGCTGCCGAGGAATATCTGCATAAGGCGCTTTCAATCAAGCCTGACTCCTATCACGCCCTTGGGAACCTCGGCATTGTGTCGCAGCATCTTGGCCGCACACAAGAGGCCATCTCCATCTTGCGGCAAGCGGAGTCTCTCGACCCTAGACAGCCTCTCTCACACGTCAATCTGGCCGACGCCCTGCAATCCGCAGGAAGGTTCGATGAAGCCCTGGCGCAATACCGTGAAGCCCTTCGCCTCGATCCCGATAACTATCTGGCAAACAACAATATAGGATCTCTTCTCGAACGACTCGGACAGTCTGATGAGGCGGGCAAATACTATGAAAAAGCAACATCATTAAGCATCTCACCCATCCTTGCCCTCTACAATCTCGGGCTTCTTCTGCATAAAAGAGGTCATCATGACGAGGCTCTGAAAATGTTAAAACGAGCGCTCACGGAGGTCGCCGCGTGCGCTCCCGCACAGCAACCTCTTTGGCGCTCCCGCATTCTTAACGTGATAGCTTTAACCTATTACCAACAGGGCAAACTCAATGACGCATGGATTTCCGTGCAAGACGCCCTGCACGAAACGCCTGGTAATGGCGAAATTCACTACAATGCTGGACTCATTCAACGCGCCTCGGAACAAAAGATTGAAGCGATTCGTTCTATGGAGCACGCAGAATTCCCCTGCCTGCCCCCTTTAATTCGCGGATGCGGTGTGAGTCCCAAATAATGCGAATAATTGGAAAAGATTGCAGATGTGATTTACTTTGATATACTTAGATTGAAGCCCGAAAACACAATACCTGATTAAGCATGGGGAAGTGCGTCTTGATAGATTCGATAGCTATAGAATACGCATTCGAATTGCAAGGTGGGGAAAAATTCGAGTACTTGCTCGAACTCGATCCCAAAAGTCTCGGTCTTATAGGCAAAGGTGACCAACCCCCAAAGTGGGCTGCACTTGATGTTGGCCAATGCAGCTGTTGTCCTTTGGTTTCAAAATCGTCACCAAATTGCCCAATAGCAGTCAATCTTGCAACTTTGCTCGATTATTTCAAGGATGTAAAATCTTTCGTTGAGACGGATATAGTCGTTAGAACAAAGGAACGAACATACGTTAAGAAAACTTCCTTGCAGAAAGGACTATTTTCGATTTTCGGCGTTATTATGGCGACTAGCGGCTGTCCCAGCATGGACTTTCTAAAGCCCATGGCAAGATTTCATCTGCCATTCGCAACAAAAGAGGAAACCATCGTCCGTTCCGTATCCATATATCTACTGAGGCAGTATTTTGTGCATATGCAAGGCAATACACCCGATCTAGCTCTTAACGATTTAGATGAACGATACAAGAAAATTCATCTTTTGAATAAAGGATTTGTTCAGCGGATTGAGCAGATTAAAAAAAATGGGGATGTAGACCGTAATTCGATCGTTATTTTAGATTGTTTTTCCCAGACGTTGTCTATGTCCATTAGTGAAAATTTGACAGATATTGCTTATCTTTTTCAAAACGGCGAATAGCTTTCCACCCAAGTCATAAACATTTCGTCTAAGATTCCTAATTGAGTACACGCCCGAATGGCACTGGGTTAAGGTTGAAATCCTTGAAAGACTTAGACTTAATCATTGTCATAATCTTACTGACTTAAACGTGATTTCTTTCGGAAAACTTTTACTTGATCAACTACACTTGGTCGTCAATCTCGCAGAAGTTTGGCGAAAAAGCTCAAGCTTCAAGAAATAGATCACGTTTAAGTTTCAAGTCTATGTCTATGAGGATGTATACATTAACCCAGTGCCACTCAGTACACGCCCAAGATAGTTTTTAGCGTTTGAACAGCAACATCTATCAAGGTTTCATCACAGCCGGCAAAACAGCATCCGGACCATAAATCTTCGGATCCGGCTCCGGATAGTCAACGTCAATAATATTTGACCAACCACCACCTGATCCAAACGTACCGGATGAACCAGAATCAGGCGCCGAAAGAACTCCCGAATCCGATCCTTCCTCCCAGGTCTCTCGTGGTGGATCCACTGTATCATCGGCAAAAAGCAGCATACGCCATTTCACCGTCCATGAAATTGATTGAGGCGTTTCCGCTCCAGACTGGTCGGAATAGTAATGAATGCCAATTTTATATTTCCCATAAAATTTGCCCGTTTCACCAAGCGAAGGCATGGTCATATTTTGACTGGCGTAATAGTGTTCCGGACCAAATCCCTTCGTATTGTCAAAATCCAGGAAGGGCGTAGTTCCCGCAGCGTCGCCCCCCGTGTTCGAAAAATAGATATGACGTCCCTCAATAGCAGCGCCATCCGGTTCCATGATATGAAGATCGACATCCGATTGAGATTGCCCCCATGTCATCGTGATTGTGAGGTTGGAGCGTGATGCTGTTGATTTGATAAATATTCGTTTGTAAGCCGCCCATGCATTAAGCTTGTCGTCAGCCATGGATAAAAAAACAACTTCCTGTGTTCCCTGCTTTACAGGGAACACGATGCCATCCGTTCCGCCGTCACCAAGAAGCTTGCCTGTCCCAGCATCCAACTGATTATCGACCGCAAATTTAAACTCATCACTTCCGGCGAAAACAAATGTCTGATTAACGACCTTCTTCTGGCGCTTTGCGGCGTTATCGGCGGCGGCGATATTCGGATCGTTTGGTCCGCCCTGGGCCCAACCGCCGGTGAGTGTTCCGACGAATTTGATAGCCGTAGTGCTCACTTCGTATACCGGGAAACCATCTATTTCCTCACCCTCCTTACAGGCGGCCCCATCCTGCTTTTTGATCGGATCGTATTCAACGCACTGCGTAAGCTTAAATTCGGGAAAAATCGCAGTGTCACTGAACTTCGAAACCGCGCTGTCATAGAGAGCCCGAAAAGCGGCCATTGTCGGTCCGATCGCCTTCACGGAAAGATGAGTCAGAATATTGTACTGATAAGCGGCTGCGGCTGCATTCGTCCCAGACCGGTAAGGTAATGTGAAACCATCCTTGATGTTGTAGCGAATGGATCTCATGGCGGTCCCGGCCGTTGTACCCGGGTTGTTGGGATCGTATATGTCGAAAGCTCCTGGATACACGACATTCCAGGCATATGCCAAGATCGCGTGACTGTAGAGACGTTTCCATTTATTGTCGTTGGGATCAAAAATCTGCTGCCAGATCGCCATAACCTGCGGAGCTTTTGCCACATATAGTCCATGAACAATGCTAAGACCAATAAGCTTGGAACTGGGATTTTTCCATTGGTTGTTAAGCGTGTCGTTATCAGTGATGATCGTGTTGATGGTCTGTTTCCAGCGTGCACCGGTCAAAAGCTGCGCACGCGTGGCGGTTTGCAATGCCAGTGTATCATCACGCCATTCGGCAGCATTGGGGCCATCTTGATATCTCGTGTAGAGATCTTTGCCAACATTCATGAAATACCACGCGGCATAAGTAACCATTCCGTTACAAATACCGCCCTGATCGGCAAAAACCCCCCAATTTGGAAAATGCCAGCCATTCCCTCCCCCGCCCTCTATAACAGGGCGAAATCCCGTATCAACTACGAAATCCTCACCAAGAAGTTTTGCTTCATTGATTTTAAGGATAATCGACACAAAATCAGAGAACGTACCTGTTAAAAACGTGATCTTTCGACCTTCCCGATCATAATCTAAAACCCCCATGGAAAGCAGA
This sequence comes from uncultured Pseudomonadota bacterium, assembly GCA_903832105.1. Classification (GTDB taxonomy): domain Bacteria; phylum Bdellovibrionota_B; class Oligoflexia; order Oligoflexales; family CAILAO01; genus CAILAO01. Next base: position 4,259 of record CAILAO010000063.1, read on the forward strand.
CCGCCCGACTCCGGGTCGATCGAATAGAACATCACGGGGTTGTCCTCATCGCCGCCTTCCGCAAAAGGCATCGTCGCTATGGCCATTTTGTCAAGCATTCCGTCGAAATTTCCGCCCCCCTCAGGCTCGACTCTGATTGCAAAAGTGCTGGCAAGTTTTGTGTCTTCGGGAAGCCCCGTGATGGACGTGATGGGAACCATCGAAACTTTAAAGTTGACAGACTCGGTCGACTGCACTGCGCCAGCAGGAATATCGAGTTTGAATCCCGAAAGAGGCCCAGAACTCACTTCGATGACACCACCAGCACTATCAATCTCTTTCTCGGCAACGGATTCGGGGTCACCAAAAGCAATTTTAGGCTGAGTGATCACGGGCGCTGCCGCTGGAGTATCGCTATCTTTATCGCACTTCTTGGCAAACGGATTCCACCAAGGACAGCGACTACACGATGCGGCAATAATACTGAAGACGACTACCAAAAAAAACTTAGCTAGGACACTGCGCATAAAATTCTCCCACAAGCGTTTGAAGGTGGCCGCATCTGACAGCGCTTCTGGATCAATTAACTTAAGAGTCAGGAAAAAGAAACTCTATTTTTCGTTTTTTGGAGACAATACCCCCCCGAAAATGGACCTCATCTTGCAAACGGCCCGTTCTTTTGGTAGAAGATCGCTTGCCGGTCCTTGTCTTGACTCAATAGGGCGCTGCCTTACCGAATTATCAGAGCACACAGCGAATTTTAAAAAAGTGAAGCTTATTGAAACAGTACTGTAGCGTAAATCAACCGGCGCAAAGCGATCACTTCGAGTTTAATGTTTTCAGTGAAGGAGGTTTTGAATGAATTATGGGCTCATAAGTCTC
>CAILAO010000064.1 GCA_903832105.1 uncultured Pseudomonadota bacterium
AGATTTACAGGACTTGGTTCAAAAGCAAAGACACGACCCTTTTCACCAACAAGATCTGCAAATAGTTTGCTGTAGAGTCCAACGTTACCACCAACATCCCAAACGCAATCACCTGCGGTAATCGATCCGAGCATCAGTTTTGAGAATCGATCTTCGTAATTGCGGGAATAAAGCAACCATGTCACGATGCGATTAAGCCCTAGTTTCCTGCTTAACGCTCGTGCTCGATTTGTAATCGGATGTGTCACCCAACTCATATATTGCTCCAGTTAATGCTCTCCAAGAGTGGCCTTTTAATGGCTCCCTTGTGTCCTTGTTTTTTCCAACAGTTTTGCCATCGTTTCAGCGATGCCATCGTAACAATATAATCCCGATTTCCGCAGACCTCTATCACGTAAATCCCCAAGTCGCCCTGAGGAAGTTAGCACTTTCAGAATGCTAGCAGACAACGATTTGGGAGAAACAGGGTCAAAATATTCCGCAGAGTCGCCAGTCACATCATGTGCATAAGACATATTCGATGCTACAACTGGACATCCAGCCGCCATCGACTCCACCAAGCCCAGACCAAAAGATTCGGATAGTGACGGAAAAACGCTCAGGTCACTCGACCGCAGTGCAAACGCAACCTCGTCTGAAGTAATATCCCCTAGCCACACAATATGCCTTGAAACACCTAACGAATCCGCTTCGGATTGAAGCTTTTTGACATAATAGTCATATTTATCTGCTCTTTCTTTAGCAAGCGTCAATAAGAGGCATGCAGAAGGAATTGCATCTACAACGTCAGGTAGCGCCCTTACCAATGTTAAGTGGTTTTTGTGCTCACTCGGATGAGAAACGTAAATTAAGCGGGGTCTTGCCGCATTATTTATTAGAGACTCTTTTTCTGGACGAACGATTGGCTTGCCTGAAGGGGTGCGATACCCAGATGGAATTACTTGGATTCGTTCTTGCAGACGAGGCGCAATCATAGCCATTGTTTGACGCATACTATCAGTTTGAACAATAATCGCGCCGCTAGCATAAGCACTGCGCAATATCTGGTGCCTCATGAACCACCACCGGGCGCGTTTTAGGATTGCATAAATAGGCAACCCCTTCGGCAGAAAAGCATTTGCCTGATGACAGTAAACGACTTGTGGTATTAGTGGCCGTGACGGCGCCATGTTCGCGAAAGAGAACAGGACATCGGCCTTGATTTCGTTTAGCCTCTTGGGAAGGACGTGATTAACCCACCAGAGACGTGATATCCCGCTGTTTCCGCAATCCGTGCGCTCAAGTGTGACCTTGTCAGATACCGACGGGTCGTCAAATTCCCTTAAGTTCCGCGAGAATAAAAAAACATGCCACTCCCAGTCAGGTCTGACAATCGGCAACCATAACAATAGTTCGCAAAGCACAGCCGCACCACCATGCCCTCGAATACCCACCGCATCAATTGCAACTTTCATAACCGTTTCCAAAAATAGCAATGTAGCAAGCGTAAAAAAACTTGGCTATATTACGCGCAGTTCTTGGATCAACCCTTCCAAGGCTGTTGCAAATTGCGCAGGCCCAAACTGCTTGGCTTTATCGTACGACTCACTTTGTGCTGATTCATAGTGAGCATTATCCCACGCAACTGCATCGCATAATGCATGATATAAGGTCTCCTCATTGCCGGGTCGACACAAAACTGAATTTGCCGATGACGCCAAGTCGTGAGCCGCTCCGACAACGTCACTCAACACAAGTGCACAACCGCAAAGAACTGCCTCGTGCACCACAAGCCCCCAATTCTCTTCCAAACTCGGCAACACGAAAAAACGGGCCTGGTGATAAATTTCAGGGAGTTGCTCAGGCTGAACAAAGTTATCAACAATAACCCCAGGCAGACCAATGAACTGTTCACGAAGCGGTCCGTCACCGCAAAGACGCAACCTCCACTCGGGATACTTTTGATGAACATGAACGAACGCTCGACATAAAATATCGACACCTTTACGCTTAATAAACTGTCCAACAAAAAGAAAGGTCTTTGAACGGCAAACAAGAGAAGGACCACGTTGAAACAATATTGGATCAGCACCATACAAACCACAAGCTATCCGAGCATGGGGCACTCCATAGAGAGTCATCAGTCGTTTCGCTGACTGCCCAGGAACCAGCATCGCATCGAAGTTAGCACGGTAAAACAACCGGAATAACGCGGATCCCACGTACTGGCGCAAATCGCCACGGTAACAATTGTCGCACAGCCCAATCACTTTACCACCAAATTTCTTAACTTCTCGGCCCAAGGATACAAAAGGCTGAAAGGTCCAACCGGCTTGAACAAAAATATCTGGCACCGTCAGTCCAAGATCACCCCATGTCAACCGCTCGTTCGTTTCATCACGCCAAACAATCGGACGAGCAAGCGCTTCCTCCATTCCTCTTATAGCTACATGAGGCCGAGTTCCGATTACCTGTATTTCTTCTTCGGTTTGATCGCAAAACACCTTAATCATCCTTGCCGCATATTGAGGTAATCCTTGCCACGAAATAACTATCATTGCATACACCTTTTTTAGCAATAACCACAATCAAATCTGTTCAAAAAGACATCCACCAAAACCACCTTATTTCACGGAACCGCTACATTGGCCAGTTTGAGACAACTTCTAGCACTTACATGTTCGTGTCATCCATTTTTCAAACCTTCGCGCCTGTAGTGTCCAAAGCCTGGTTGCCAAAAACCATTCTCTGACCTGATGAATATAACTTTGCTGTTCTGTTTCAGACCACTTAAGCGTTCTTACCACCTGTTCAGCAAACGCTGAGGGCTCATCCGAGTCAACAACCTGCAGAACCTTTCGGTAATCCTCCGAGAGGCTATCGATCCACGTGCTGATAACCGGTTTTCCGTATGCCAAATAGTTGGGAATCTTGGATGGGAAATTTAAGATGTTATCAGCAATCGCGGGGTCGCGAGTATTTAAAAAAACAGAGGCTCGCAAACAAATTTCATGCAACTCCTGATCGCTTACGAATCCCTTTACATCCACACGCGTATCACGACCCAGTTTCTCATGAATTTCTTGTTGATTGCATTTTCCACAGATAATAAATCGATATCCAGGATTAATAAGTTGCTTGATGACATCTACAAGAAAATCGAGTCCACGCCAATGATCGAGCCCTCCAGCATATACGATCAAATTCTTTTCTATCCTTGATTGAGCCTCATCTCCAAACCATGCGGAGCAACCCCCGTCCATCTGGAGAACGGGTAAATCACCCGGATAGTTTCTAGCCATCCAGCTCGAAAGGAAAGTAATTCCTGCCGCATCTCTTGTTGCCTTTAGTATCCAACGCCAATTGTCCTTCCTCGGATCATCGCCATCCAAAATAATCGGAAAGCAGGGAATCCCCATTCGTTTGGCTACCCTCATTGCCTTAACATGATAGGGATGCAGCACATTATAACAGACCATCGCATCAATATTTTGTTGCTCAATAAGTTGCTTTATCTTACGTGAATACCTCCACCCCAAATCCAACTCACGAAAACCTGGCACATTCAGATATTTGCACCAGGATAAATCCAACCCCGGCTCAAAATCCTGTTGAGTCCCAGGAAATAATTCACCTTGGGGCCATGCTTGTTCATAACAATGCGTTAAGCCAAAGACGTCGATCCCGTTTTCACGAAGACCGCCAATTAAGCCCCGCGTCCACTTAACCGCTGCCTGATTTACAGCTTTACGCTTCAGCAACGCTCGGTCGCTATGGAGTCCCCCCAGCCACAACACACGCATAATCCTGTTTTTTTCAATGATCATCAACTTCTATTAATTGATTAATATCGTGCATTAACCTACGGTTTGTTGCCAAACCGCATTGCCATTTTACTTTGAGTATCAGTTCGACTTTCATTATACGCTCCGTAAATAATTCCTGGGAACACCAAGGTCGCAATTGCATTTCCACAAAATAGAGTGCCTAGTAGGCTCTGCCCCACAAGGCCTACCGACATGTATATAGCTCCCATAGATGACAGTAAAACACTACCAAGGATGATACAAGAATCTTGCTTACTAATAATGTCAAAACTTTTAATAAAGAAGAAAAGAAGAAAAAACGCCAGAACATTTCCCAGGATCCATCCGTCTTCAACAATTAAAGTTAAATATTGATTATGGGGCTGACACTTCATCTGAAACGACCCCTGTGGACCATATTCTAAACTATCTTCCATACGCTTAAAGAAGTAAGGCGGCATGAACATATCTTCCACTCCTTGGCTCCAAACTGCCCCACGATCTCCAATTAACTTAGACTCAAAACGTTCTCGAAGCGTAATAAACTGTGATTGGACGTCTTTCCCAAGTGTTTCACGATATCGACCAACGGCATACAAAATGATCACAACGCTTGCACACACACTAATATAAGGCACCATCTTGAGTATTCGTCTTGACCCTCTCATTGTTATAATTGTGTAGGCTAAGCCTAATCCGAAAAGAAAATTAAAAATTGTGCCAAAGGTAGAGATTTGGGCAGATATACCTTCTCCGAAATATGAACTATCCATGATATATGTAGACGATCCAAAAAAAACATAATATATTGCACTAACGAAACCAGGCATTACCCATAACAGCCATTTTCGCAGAGACAAAATGTAAAAACAAGTCATAGTCAAACACACTACCATAACTTGAAGCGAAAAGGAGGGAATTCGAAACCATCCTAACGACCACAAAACACTGAGTGGTGATAATATTAGTATTAATCGTTTGCAAAAATACTCTTTTCCTGAATTCCACGATTTCCCAATAAGTATTCCCCAAAAATAGAGACCTAGACACACTGTTAACGATATAGGGGCTTGCCAATAGGAAACCGTCTCTCTGGCTGACCATGAAAGAATAAAAGCAAAAACAAGTGCAACTAGCCATAAAACAAACAACAACCTAATCTTCGCGTCAAACTTCCTTTGTAACAACCCCCACCATGATATGAGGAAACAAAATATCACAACAATATAAGGAATGCTTAGAGAAAATAGTATGTCAATTTTAATAAGATCAGCTTCAAAATACGGAAAATATGATTTGTCAAGTGTTAGAACAAAGATTGCAGAAAGATAACGCACATCAAACCGAGTCAAAGCATAAAAAAGTAAAACTATTTGCACCGGTAATGCGACAATTTGTGAAAGCAAATTGAAGAAGAACACGACTACTGCTATCGCAAGAAAAAAATCCACATGAGAGTCGGACTTGTTCTGAAAAGTTACTGTATTATTCATTGCCACAATCTCACATATTCCGTTTCATGCAACTCTGATAATCTTCCCAATTTCCAATATCCGACCACGAACCCTCGCTTACGGGAAACACCCCAACCCGCCCACCACGCTTAACAACAGCGTCGATCAGATCGGTCATGTTGTAAAACGTATTTCCAGGGATCATAGCCAGCAAGTGCGGCTCCAGAATATAGACCCCTGAGTTGACCTTGAAGACCCATTCAGGCTTCTCACTCAGTTCCTTTAGTAATCCGTCTTCGCCGGTAACCAGTGAACCGTAGGCCAGTTTGACATGCTTCAGCGCTGCAACTATTGTCAATTCGTTCTTGTTTGACTGATGATAATGCCACACCTCATCTAGGTCCTGCTCGATGACAATATCGCAATTTGAAACAAAAAAAGGTGTCTGTAAGGAGTGGGCGACTAGCGAGAGACTTCCTGCCGTGCCCAACGGCTTCTCCTCCTCTATGAAACTTACCTCATAAACAGGCGAGTTAAGCTCAGCAAAATAGTGCCGGATCATAGCCGCTTTGTAATTCAGTGACATAAAAAACTTGCTGCACCCAGCATGAACGAACCTGTCCATGATGGTTTCAAGAATCGTCTTCTCCCCAAAAGGAAGCAAGGGCTTAGGCAAAATATTGGTGAGCGGACGCAGCCTCGAACCTGTTCCGCCTGCCATGA
>CAILAO010000065.1 GCA_903832105.1 uncultured Pseudomonadota bacterium
CCAATATAAAGACATCGCTAATTTCTATTCCGGTGTCTGTTATTTCAAGGCGCGAGACTGGAATCGGTCTTACACGATGATGATTCATTCGAATAGGATTCCGCCCAACCTTGCGGCCTCACGAAGAAAACTTATGCAAATTTTACGTGTCAGGATTCAAAACGAACGCCAGGGTATGATCGATAGAAGGCCCGCTCCGACGTATATGGCACCAGCACCTTATACTGCGCCGTATGCCTATCAATATTATCAAGAACCACCACCAGCGGGAGAGCCAAAAAAGGAAGAGAAGAAGCCGAAAACTCCTACTCCACCTCCGCCGCCTCCTAAAAAGGGTTTTTCGCACCAAGAGACTCCCCGTCTTTCAGTAAAAAAAACGGAAACCCAGTTGGAAAATCATGGATTCACAACAACACAAAGCGCCGAACAAACGATTACCACAGGTGCAGATGTCGGGCTTCGCTATGATATCAAACCAAAGGGTTTTTTAGGGGGAAGTGCCTTTACATTTGATACCTCGCTTGATCACGTTCAATATGAAAGCACGGGGGTTACCTATAGTTTCTTTTCGTTTGAGAGTGATCCGACGTCCACTGCAGGCAAGGAAGAATCCAGTGCAAAGATTGGATCGAAAACCTTCCAATATAAATTCACACCTGGTGCGACTTTTCCCATTAATAAGTCGTTCGACCTCGGACTTGGCTATGAATATTTCGATGCGTTCCCTGAAATGAATTCAAGTAAATCGTATGGAACCAGAACTATCTTCGGGACTGCAGGTCTTTCTGCTATTGAAAAGGTTGATCTTGATTTAGACGTGCGTACAAAACAGGAGGCTGGAAAGTCTTTATATCCAGGTTTGACGACCAATACAGTTAAGACCTCTGCGTCTTATTCTGCGGAGATAGCCACACTATCGGCGTCTGTCGAATTGGTTCAATATCAATGTTCATCCGAAAATCTTACCGCATCCGGAGGAGTGGATAGCTCCCTCACACTGACCGGAAGCGGAACAAAAGATTGGGAGATATTCTCTGCGACCGCGACTCTTAAATATATTCAGAGGACTCCAAAACCCGGAATGGTCATCGATTATATGGCACTTACAAGCGAAAAAGGAGAACTTAGCCTTTCGAAACCCATTGGGTCATGGATTACAGTGACAGCGGTAGGCGGTTATGCGATGTTTTCGGGATACACCAAGTCGGGTCTTGAAGTACCGGCCGACCAAACAGAAACTCCTCAAGACAATCCGCCCACTGACACAACTACGCCGACCGAAGCAACGACTCCAGAAAAAAGGAATGTTGTTGCAAATGGCGATACGAAGTCTCTCTCTGCCACGGTAAAGTTCACGCCACTCGACTGGGTATGGGCGAGTGGCAAGTACGCCTACGAAGAAACCGTCTTCAACGTGTCAGATGCTGTCATGATCATCCCCTTCCAAAGAGCGGTTCAGGACTACTCATTGGGATACACGATCGAGATCGGGGTTTCAAAGACGTTTTAGTGTACTCAATTAGCTTGAAAGCTTTGTCAATCTTAGGTTTTATCTTAATCTTCGACTTATAACTTTGACGTGATCTCTTTCTAAAAACTTTAGCTTTGACTCTCACGCTGTATTCTATCTAACCGCTTAATAATATACATTTATTTTCGTAGACGATCAGGGACTAGATTGCTGCGGGTGCGTGATATTGAGGACGATGCTTATTGATGAATCATGGATGAAGTTAAAACGTATTATGGTAAAGAGCGGAATATATAGTTAAGCCAAACTTACGTATGACTGTCGAAGGAATACTTTGGGGACTTCGGACGGAGTCTCCATGGCGTGATCTTCCAGAAGATTTTGGTGCATGGTCTACCGTATCCATTGCTTTGAATATCGCAGAAGCTACAGGAAAAACTTCACG
>CAILAO010000066.1 GCA_903832105.1 uncultured Pseudomonadota bacterium
TAAACCGGACAGGATTCTTGCTGTTCCGCTTTATCGTGGATTGGTTTCCGTGTTGGGAGATACAGGTAACTTTAAAGACATCCAAACATACGATGTGGCCCCTTCTACCGGACGATTCACTGTCGAGTTTTCGCGCGTTGATCCTTATCTGGAGCCAGTTAATGAACTATTAGCGATGACTGACGATCAGCTCACTCAAGAGGCGATGTATTCAAAAATTCCGTTAACCGTGGTTCTTGGATCAGGCTCAAATCCTGACGCGGCAACGCGCACCCTGCTTGAGACTGTGAAGGCTGTCTGTGAGTCGGGAAGGGGACGTTCCTACATGTTGGTTGGTATGACGGCGAGTCCTGATGATGTTGAGGCTGAGGCTGCTTCAATGAGATTTATAGGTATGCCGACCGGCGAATCGAATTTGACTATGCTGTTTCCTCCTCTTGCAAAAGGGCATATTCTCTATGGCGACGTCAAAATTGGGGCTGGTGATGACATTCGCTCATCATTGTCTGCCGATGATTCGGTTTTCAATCTTCCATCAAATACACTTTCTGAGATTGCGTCTGTCAGTGGAGCCTTAAAAGGCATGAAAAATGCCTACATGAATTATAATGCCGTGACCAAGGGCACGGCTATCCCAGAAATGGTTTTCGAGTGGACAGCAAAGGGCTTTGCGAAAACAGATGCCTTCATAGATCCCGATCAATACGTATACCAGGGGTTCGGAACTCGCGTCAGGATCAGCAACGTGGAAAAATTAACGGTCGAAAATCTTTGTAATGCAAAAACTTCTAGACTTAAGCTCTATCCGCCTAAAACCATTTCGTTAGGCACCGCCGGAAACGTAGGTCCAGATGCCCCCTTCGGTAACGCCGGTTCTGGATCTCCTGAGCCGGCTTCAGGTGGGGGACAGGGATGCAATGGGTCTGGCGAGATAGGGTTCGAGGCTAATGTTAGTTCGATCGGATCGAATTTGATAGCTGAAATAGGATGGGGCGGCAATGCAACAGGAGATGTTCCCGAAGGACTCTGGCGTCTCACTTTTGATGATGAGTTGATTGCTCGATTCGACGTGGGAACGGTTGCTCCTATCGGAGAAGGCGTGACGCGAGTGCCTGTACCAGTATTTGCCATCGTTGTTGATAGCGCCGAAGTTGTCACAAGCCTTGATATAAAATTTTATTTCCAGAACGCAGATAAAACATGGTCCGAAATCACCGATCTTTACGTATTGGATCAGATTGGGATGGTTTATGAGTCGGGTATTTCGGCTATAAGTGCCGAAGCTAATCATTTATTCGAACCGACTAAGGTGGGCAATGTCTTACGTTTTTCAAGCGACAAGTTCAAAAATGTTGTATTTACGGCGCCGGGTTCGACTCAAGGAAATGCCATCACTGCAGTCTCAATTAGTTACGACTTATTCGGACAACATTATCGTTTCCAATTGAGGGTAAATTGAAGAAAAGCCAGATATGAGTCACATGGGCTTGACTGATGGGAATGATGTAATCCAACAATTCTTTTAAGTACATCCACTAGCAAGTTTAAACTAGCTGGAATATAATCCACATATTATCAGAACTTAATAAACCAACTTGGAGGGGAACATGAAGATTTTCACCATTTTTCTGATAGCTATTGCATTGATTGGTTGTGGAAAAAAGAAAGATAACAAATTCGCAGATCATCTGGGGATTAACCCGGTTGAACCGCCAGTCGAATCTTCTTTGCCTGACGGATTGAAGACAAGTGATTCGGCAAGTCTCAGCCTTACGACGGAATGTGGTCCTTTGGCTACTGATGTCTGCACTGACGAGCAAAAACTTTACACTCTAAAAAGCAGGATTTTTGAGGGCAAGGCAGGATGCATGGAATCAGCTGCAGATAGCGTGCAAGGCCGCATTTTATGTGCACTTGATGCAATTGACAACCGCATTGCCAGTCTCGATAATCAGGCCTCTAACACGGAAAACAAAAAGATGAAATGCCTGGACGAACCTCTGCAAGACTTTTCTATGGTAATTCCCGATGTAGGGACGTTTGAACAGAAATATAATTGCTACTCGCAGCTATCAACTCCTGATGATTTTGTTGGTGAAGCATACATAGCTTTTGGGATCGAAGGGGATACCCTATATTTGAAGGACGTGCAGACCCAAGGTATGATGACCCTGGTGAAGGTAACGCAATCCACCAAAGAAGTAGAAACCGTCCGCGTTGAAACGAAGACCATATCATCGACCGTGGTCGCAGATTCCACTCCCAATAAAACACAGGGAGCTGCTGCAGATGATGGTAAACATGCCATTGGCATCATGCATATCCTAGCAAATCCCACGGGCAAGATTTTTCAGTTTTCACATGCGACCAATCACAGTATGGGCTCGGGCGTAGGCTGTGGTGTACAGATCCGTGCAAACGAATCCAATGTGTTTGCCCAAGGAATTTTTGCCGAATTGGCATCAACAAGCATGGAATCCAACTGCGCTACACCTGCGGACGAGAGTTCCAATGACAGATATTTGCAAACCTGCATCAAGGCCAAAGATCTGGAGGCTGATGCGACCGCTAATTGCTCTCCAATAAGCACCTTTGATTTGGAGAAAATATATCCGGCAGACATTTATCAAGAGTTTTTTGATACGTTCACAGATATTGGGTTTGCATCTTCTTTGACAAATACATCGGAATTTGTCGATCTGTAGTTCCGGAATATCGATCATCTCCGGGCGGACGTGTGAACGTCGATTCTAATCTCCGGAGGTGTAGGATTTCGTTCCTTGATGTCTATCACCAATTTAATGAGATCTTTCGACGGACCTTTCGGCCCTGGCTTTCTCGCGTTTTTTTGAGAGAAAAGCAACCGATACTTTCTTTAATAAGAAACGCAAGACTCATCGTGACGTGCCATCATAGTGACAGTTTTGATTTTGGCAAGACGGTCAAAAGCGGTATTATTCCGGTCGGATAACGAATTTGTAGGGGCGCAGGCTGATGCCTCGTTTTCCAACAACGAGCACTAAAGTCTTCCACCCGCTCCAAAAGAAGATGATGCTTAAATTACCAACAATCAATATAA
>CAILAO010000067.1 GCA_903832105.1 uncultured Pseudomonadota bacterium
AAAATTTCTTCGATAATTCCACCACCTCGCGGCCATTTAGTAAGATATTTTGGAGTGTTAGGACCAAATTCTAAATATCGTGCAAAGGTGGTCCCTAAAAAGAAGGTGGCTGAAAACAAAAATGGCAGCGAAGCGACGCTCCAACAAAAAATGAAAATAGCCGCGCTTCTTCAGCATACTTTCGGATTTGATCTCGAAGTATGTCCCAAATGCGGCGGAAAAATGAAGAAAATCGCCATCATAACTCATCATTCGATTGCGAAGAAGATTCTAAAATCCATGGGGCTTTTCAACGAGGAACTCCTCAGAACCCGCTCAAGAGGCCCTCCAAAAAAAGAAAGCGTCCTAGAACCATTCCTGTCATGAGAATTCAAGGCTGCGATTTGATATAATGCTTGCGGCGACGGAGCTTTCTGTTTAAAAAACGTCAAAATGCCTGTCAATTTGTTTTCCCACGCCCTTGGGGCTCGGGCTTCGTTCAAAAAACCCTGGTATTTTGAACGAAGTCAGACCCTTACCGCGTCACGAAAATAGTGGTTGAATTACCTATCCGTACGTTTTTCTAATCCAGCAGCGCACTTTTTCTATATGCACACGGCGCGCCACCTTGCCCCCTCTTGGGTTCAATTTCATCTCGTCAGGTATTTTTGATTTGAATGCCAGTTGCGCTTTTTATTGAGATGCTGTGCCAAATTTTTTGTGGGCTGGTGTAATTTTATGATCGACCTTTGTTACTGAGTGACGATGCCAAGGGAACTTTTTTCTGATGGAAATGTTTACGGATTGAGAGATGAATGGGTGAAGTTTAGATTTAGAAGGTGTCTTTGTTGGGAGTTGAAAGTGTTGCTTTTTTGTTGAGTGATGTGGGCTTAGATATATGTTTCTTTGGTATGCTATTTTTTAGGAATGGGAGCCTTGGATTTTGGAGTTAGCAAGCATGGCCTTCGCTAGCGCATTGGCCTACACTTCGTGCTGGTGGCGAAGCCCCCAGTTCCCCCTTTTTCAATTACGAATCGTCTTTTATTTTGACTTGTAACAATTTTGTTTTTGTATATCCTTCTGGTCAATTCGAAGCGGCAAAACAGTGGGCTCTATCCATCGAAAAATCTTTTCAAGAAATACTAACTCACGTTGGACATATTGAAAGATGGGGTGTAGTCGGCATCGGATTAGTTTACCCATATCTTGCGTGGCTCGGGGGACCGGAAAAAGGTCCCTATTTAATACCTCAAAAAGCTCGCCTGCTTTGTTGTGTTTTCAGATAGCTATTGCAGAACAAGACTTAGGTGCCGAGTAAGGCAATTGTCGCAAATCTCACATAACTTGTTGGACCCGCTGTCACCAAAATATTTTGAAATCTCATTCATGCGGCAACGGTCAGTCTCTGAAAAGCGATAAACCTTAAGGACGTCTTCGGTCTTCTTTCTAACCCTCGCGGTATAGATCTTGTCCCATTCAGGAGCGTCAGCTTTGACGATGTATGGCCCATTTTGCCTTGCTGCGCCATAACCCAATAGAATCCTTAGTGTTTTCTTGCGAAAGAGTTGAATGTCAATGAATTTCGGAGACATTCATCAGAGTATTTGGCTATTGACAAGGCGGGTCGTTGGCGTTGACAAATGTCAACAGAACAAACGCATTACCTATTGAAATTTCAAGAAGATCATGCAATAACGTCAAAACGTTGTCGGCCACAACAGGTGACTTTAGGTATTTCAATGGAGATTAACATTCAAGAAAAGAGAGCAATCCAATGAAGAACGTCATGTATGCCATTTTTTTTGTTTTCGCGTTTTCGACCTTCGCTCAGGCTGCAGTCGTGGACAAATTTCGCTGTGAAACCATCATCGGCACCGAAGATGGAGAGGTCTTGGCCAAAAACACCGCAACGATGACGGCTGTTCGGACGCCCTTGAACCCCAATCCTAATTGGGTTCCTGGAGTTGTTGGCACGGAAGGAAATATTGAGTTCGTGCTTGATGCAGCTAATATTAGAGTCAGAGCTGGCTCGAATCTACACTATAAACATTTCGTCAAATACGGAGAAAACGGGAAACCAATTCGCGCATCAACGACAGGCTGCATGTTTGGGTCTTTGATGGTCGATGATGAGATGGGACAGGCAGCCGCTTGCCCTGAGATGGACTATCGGCCACCCTTTGATCCGACCCTTTTGAATAGCCAGGTACCCATTGTTGACAACATACCGAGTTTTGGACTGGGCAACAATATAACCTCGACCACGAAGTTTACCAGTGCACACGTGCCAGATGGTATCGTGAAATCACAATGCACCTTCCTGGGCACGGTCAATTGATCCGATGACACAGGCGAACCTGACAAATCTTGAGAACAAACCCCGTCCCGTCATCTTTGATTACGAAACGACGGCGGGGTTTGTTGCCGACATGTTGGAGTGGTTGAAAGAGAGCCAACGTGGGTTTTCGATTCGTGGCAGTTCTGGCCGCGTAGGGCTTTCGCCTTCCCTCGTGACCCGGATCGCGAAGGGCGAGAGGACTCTGACTCGCGACAATGTGGAACCGCTCACCAAATTACTGAAGCTGACCGTCCAAGAAAAAGTCTATCTTGATGAATGGGTGGTGAGTAGTCGCAAAGCCAGTCGTGGCGGCGATGTCCCACAAATGGAGGTCGTGAAATCGCGGCGGCGGTCTTCGCCCCAAAATCATATCCTCTCCGACTGGCTCAACGTCTATCTCAAAGATGCGGCCAACCTCACGGGCTTTTCGAATAACTCGCAGGTGCTCAAGCGACTTTTGGGGAATATTGCCTCGGAATCGCATATCGAAAGATCACTGCAGTTTTTGCTTCGTGAAGGTTTTTTGCGCACCGATCAAGATGGCAAAATCGTAGAGAACGAGGTTTTGACCACAACCACTGACGAAATCCCAAACGAGAAAATCCGCACTTTCCACAAGAAAACGCTCGAAATTGCGCGGAATGCCCTTGAGGTTTTTCCGGCTGAAAAACGGCGAGCTTCGGCGCTAGTGCTCACTTTGAGCCCCAAGTCCTTCCTCGAGCTCAAACAGCTCCTCTCTGAGTTTTATGAGAAACTGCTCGTTTTTGCCGAGGAACATCCTGATGAACACGATCAACTTTACCAGGTCATTATGCACCTTTCTCCGGTAGGAGGACGAAGTGAAAACAATGAATAGATTACTCTTAGCTCTTTGCGTGTTTTTCCTTTGTGCCAATGGATTTTCAGCCACCGGTGTCGGCAACGGCGGCGATGTGATCGGAACCTACCTTGATGAAACCAGATACAAATTAATCGAGACCATCGGTGCGTTCGTCGCAGACGCTCAGGCAAACAAAGATCATCTATGCGACAAACAAATCCGTCTTGCAGCTCTCCAAAAAAGAGATTGTGCGTTTTTTGTTGCAAGGATCGCCCAAGGCGTTCTTGATCTCAACATCCACGAAAACCGCACGCCATTCGTGCTGTCGATGGAAGACGTGATGGTGGTTGATGAAGAAGGCGGGCCGAAGCGCGTTGCTGCAAAGACTCTTGCGGGCCCCGAAGGCGAAATTACTTTTGACTACGAAATGATCAGCTCGCGAAACCCAATGTTGATGTTTGCGTTGCTCTTTCATGAGTTTGGTCACAAAGCACGTTTTGATCATCAAGTCGGTGATGAGACGCGGGAATTTGTAACCGACTACGGTCCAGTGCTCTCGTTTGCCAAGGGAAATGAGCTTCTCGATGCAGCTAGTCTGTCTCTGGCGGACTGGGCAGCAGAAAAAAACCTGATCGGCAACGGTTTTTCCATCCAGGATCTATTCCAGTGTCAAAGTGTTATTCGGGTTGGCGACCAGAATGTTTCAGGCGGTTCGTTTCGCTCCTATGACATCCGGAAGTTCACGGGAAACGCACCACCTCCGGAGAGGTTCCACAAATATTCGATGGGAATTGGCCCCGGACACCAGATGCAATTTGGTCTTCCGGGAGACAATAACACTGAGCTCGTTTATCGGCTGGAAATTGAAGAGAGCGCCAATTGCGAAGAAAATGTCCCCAATGGTAGCGGGAAATCTATTGTTGCTTTGTTCAACGTTGTGAAGGATCCGAAAACGGGGAACGTTTTGTCCACGACGCTTCTTGATCAAAAAATGTTCGACACGAATCCAGCGTGCGCGGACGACCCCAAGACTCTGACGCCATTCAGCGTCACGCATGGAGATGTAACCTTATCGTGCCAGTACGTGGGTTCTTTCGCCAATACCACGACGGTTGTTTCGGCTATGAAAAAGGGATTACCGTAACGCCAAATTCAGAAAATTCGCGTCGTCGCCATTCAAAGTCGTGTAGCCAACAAACCTCATGAGGAAAGATATTACGGGGCTGACCCCAAAAAGCAGGACAGAGGCCAAACGGACATTACTCATCAACAAAATTTGGAAGCTCTTAAACATTTCTTCTTTCAGACTCTTGAATAATCCAATGCTGATATTTACGAACA
>CAILAO010000068.1 GCA_903832105.1 uncultured Pseudomonadota bacterium
AGTGGGCGTCTTGGATATGGATAATTAAAGTGTCATTGACGCCCTTGTGAATTTCCTTAAGGACGCAAAAATCAGTAGGTGCCTCAAACCGTGTGGGGTCCTGGCCTATTTGCTCAATCGGGCTCTTATGACTTACGATAGCCCCGGATCCATCGTAAGAAATCGCCCCATGGGAAACTTCTGAAAAACAAAAAGTTCCTATTAATAATAGGGCTATAGACTTCAATGCAGTCTTATGTATTTTATGCATTATTATCCAATAATTAGTATTTCTTAACAAAGTATGCCCCATTAATCACGAAAATTCAAGGCGCTTCCAAGGAATTTTATTTTGGCAAAGCCCGATTGGACAGCCTCTAAAACACTTGATATACTTGCGTCATAGGGGAGAAATTCTGATGAATCTCATTCAAGATGGGCCCAACGTTTTAAAAATGTACCAATATTAACGGAACAACGGTGTACATGTACCAGTTGTTTTTTTAGAGTCTTTTTTTAAAGCTAAGAAGTTGATTTTAGAGAAATATTTTATCTTTTAGGACGACACGTCTACCACACGTACTCTCTGACAAGCCCCGTCTGATTTAAGCGCCTTTCTTTTACTTGTTTTACAGCCATACTTTCTGTATGGAAAACTCACAATACAAAAAATGTCTCTTTTACGGACGGTTCTTCAGACCCGACAGCCCCAACGCTATGAGTCGGGTCGATCCTCTGTGATCACCACCAACAAGCCCTTCCCAGAATGGTGTGAAATCCGCTCCAATTCGTCAACCCTATCCGATTCAATTCGTCAATCCGTTCCGATTCAAATCGTCAATGCTTTCCGATTGAATTCGTCAATCGGTTCCGGTCCAATTCGTCAGCCTTAGGCTGGATTGGGAACTGTTAACGACTTAAACCTTCCAAAATCCTTTCATTCGGGCAAAAAGCGCATATCCTCTTTCCAATAACCAGAAGAGGAGCGTCAATAATGCCCAGAGAGAGGATTTCCATGAGAAAGATCAAAGAAGTTTTAAGGCTTGTATTCGATTGTAAAGCCTCCAAATACCAGGCGGCGAAAGCCTCCGGTATCAGTCACTCAACCGCCGGCGATTATCTGGCCCGCTTTAAAGCCGCAGGCATCGCCTGGCCGCTTCCAACCGATGCTGCCAACACCTTTTTGGAGGAAAAGCTCTATCCAAAGTCTCTCTCAAACCGGTGCGTCAGAGCGCCGCTTGACTATGAATATCTCTTCCGGGAGGTTCGCCGTCCTTACGTGACGCTGACACTTCTGTGGGAGGAATACAAAATCCAGCATCCCGACGGCTACCAAAGAAGCCAATTTGCACAGTTGTTCCGGGAATACAACAAAAAACTTCAATTTTCCATGCGTCAGGAGCATAAAGCCGGTGAAAAAACATTCATAGACTTCGGAGACGGGCTCTTTCTAACCGATCCAAAGACCGGTGATAAGATCCCTACGAAGCTTTTTGTCTCCGTCTGGGGCGCCTCCTGTTACACCTACTCCCGGGCAACGCTGGGAGAAGACTTAGAATCCTGGATCGATGTGAATACCCGGGCCTTTGAGTATTTTAAATGCGCTCCCAAAGCGCTTGTGCCGGATAATTTAAAAGCCGGGGTCACAAAGGCCTGCCGGTATGAACCGGAATTAAATCCGACCTATGCCGATTTTGCCAGGCATTACGGCGTGGCAATCCTTCCGGCAAGACCGTACCGCCCCAAAGACAAGGCCAAGGTCGAAAACGGCGTCTTAATCGCAAAACGCCTGATTATCGGACGCCTGCGTAACCGAATCTTCACAAGCCTTGCGGATTTAAACCAGGCGATCTTTGAGCTCATCGAAGCCTTAAATGACAAGCCATTGACGGCGCTTAAAGTCAGCCGCAAGGATCTATTCGAATCCCTGGATAAGCCCAACGCTTTGAAACTGCCGGAGGATTCATTTGAATTCGCCCAGTGGAAAAAAGCCAGGGTAGGAATCAACTACCACGTCTCATTCGAGAAGCATTTTTATTCGGTGCCCTATATTTTGATTCACGAAGAACTTGAAATCCGCGCGACTCTGACAACGGTAGAGATTTACAAAAAAGGCCAACGTCTTTATTCCCACAAAAGAAGCTATAAAATCCATGGGTATACCACCCAAAAAGAACACATGCCGCCTTCTCATCAAAAATACCTTGAGTGGACGCCAGAGCGAATTATCGAATGGGCCAAAAAATACGGCCCATCGGTCGAAGAGCTTGTAAATACCATCCTTTTTGAGAGAGAACACCCTGAGCAGGCTTACCGATCCTGTCTTGGAATCATCCGGCTTGCCAACCACTATGATCCGGCGCGTCTTAACAAGGCCTGTCAAAGGGCGATAGCCTACCACAACCATAGTTACCGCGCCGTTAGAACAATCTTAGAGAAGAACCTCGATCAAATCGAGGCGTCCATAACCCAGAGTCCGGCAAGCGTTCTTTTGCACGAGAACGTAAGAGGGCCCGAGTATTACGGCGATAACGCCGTTCTACACGTTTAAAAAGGAGGATTGTTTATGTCTTTCGAGGAAACACTGCGTAAGTTAAATGAAATGAAACTCTTTGGAATGGCTGGTTCATTCCAGGAAAAAAGAAAAAGCCCCGAATATAAAGAAGTGCCGCCCGAGGATTATCTTGGGTATCTTGTGGACGATGAATATCTCTACCGCAAGAATAACCGCCTAAAAAGACTCCTTGAGACGGCAAAGCTTAAAATACCCCAAGCCTCGGTCGAGGAAATTGACTACCGCCACCCGAGGTCTCTTGCAAAAAACCAAGTCTTAGGCCTTCAGAACGTGGATTGGCTTGAGTCACACCAAAATGTACTGATTACAGGCCCCACCGGCGTCGGCAAGAGCTATCTTGCCTGCGCTTTGGGGCAATGGGCCTGCCGCAGCGGATATTCTGTCCTCTATCAGCGCTGGCCAAGGCTCCTTGGGAATCTTTTTGCTTCAAGGGGTGACGGCGGGTACTTGAAGCATCTGGAAAGGCTTGCGAAAGTAAAGCTCTTGATCATCGATGACTTTGGACTCAATCCTTTAAGCGAATCCGAACGCAAAGACTTCCTTGAGATCGTCGAAGACCGCTACATGACGAGCGCCACCATCATCACAAGCCAACTGCCCTTGAAAGACTGGCACACATACATCGGCGAAGCCACCCTGGCCGATGCCATCTGTGACCGGCTTTTTCATGTAGCCCACAAATTTGAGCTAAGGGGAGATACCATGCGTAAAAAGAAAGGAAAAGATTGATTCAAATTCTCAGGCGTGTTACAAACTAAACATCAAGGATTTTGGAAGCTGTTCGGGAGTTGACGAATTGAATCGGATTGACCTGACGATTTGAAATCGGAACTGACTGACGAATTGAGCGGAATGCGCACTCTACAGTCATACCTGTAAGAAAACGATACCATTCATTAGGCTGGGAAAGCGTCATTTGCGCTTCCAAAGGGATAAGGTAATAGCAGCATTAATTGATTTGAGCAATAGCTAGGGCTGTGCTAATATATGTTAACGAACGTTAACAGTAAAGGGGGCTAGCGATGGCTATAGTTAAACGA
>CAILAO010000069.1 GCA_903832105.1 uncultured Pseudomonadota bacterium
TCTTCGGCTTGTTGCGATGCAAAAGGATACCGTTTCGTCATGATTCCTAACATCTCTTTAGCAAGTCCCTCATCATCTTTGCCTGTAGTAAGTGCTTCGATTCTTTTGAATGGAAGGATCGCGAGTTCAAGTAGAATCATGCGATCTCCTTCTTCTTCCACTTGCGTTCTTAGAAGGAATTCGACATTTGATCTGATTGTTGGATATTTTCTAAAAACAAGATCACTGAGGCCTGGCGCTAGGGTGATAAAATAATTTTTCTCACGTTGAACATTACAGGAAACCTCTGCTTTGTCCTGGACGAACTGGCAAGCCTTTTGAGGGTCGAAGTCCGGACTTACAGGAACGCAGAAGCCTTTTTCAAGTAGTTTCGGAGGCTTACAAGAAATGCAGAATTCGCCCTTTTTTTCGGTGCTCCCCGAGCAAAAATCAGGAAGTCCTTGAAGTTTAAAGGAATTGTCGTCCGTCACTACAGTTTGCTCACCTGCACGGCTCGTTTCAGAGTCTGCCTGATCTTGTCCCGTGGCATCAACAGCAACATCGTCGAGAGAGGAATTTCTCTTGACATTTGGAGCAGTTGAACAAGAAAGCAGCATGACGATGCCGACCACGCTAACCAAGCTCGTTAATAATATCTTTAAAAACATCCCCTTACCTCCTTCAATACAATAGATAGTCATGGATCCTATCTTTTAGTGCTCGTTTGGCTTCATCTAGTAGTTCGGAAAAATAAGGACAAACCTTAAGAAAAATTTTTACTTGGTATAAAATGTATGTAGAACCAATGGTTACCATCTCGTTTTGGTCTGTATTTTTTCTTTGCACTTATAACGACCCTTTGGTTTACAAAGTAATCCTGAAAAACGTGAGTTCGCATTTTTTCGCAAAGGGGGTCCGACCAGCGTGTAATCGTCACGAATGCTGTTTTTTAATTCGGATGTAGCTGTTTGATTTACCGAATGAAAAAATATTGACTCAAGTTTCTCAAGATTTTTCCGATAAGGAACAGGATGGGGTTTATTGGCTAAACAACAATGTTTTCACTCAGGAGGCATTTTATGAAGATATGGCGAATTTTCTCCGTGGCCTTATTGTTCGCCGTTTTTGGCTGCAACCAAGCAAAGTTCGGAGGTGGAGGTAAAACAGGTGTCACAAATCCTACTTCAGTTCCGTCAAAAACGGACAGTCCGCCTCCTAATGATGGTCCCACAATTAAAAAACCGGGTGCTGGCGGTCCTCTCACTCTTGATGATATCGCCGATCAAAAAGTCAACTCGGGCAACTCCTCTGAAAGTTATTCAGAGACTTTGTTAGTTCAACTCAAACTGGGCGGTGGAAATGGTGAGGTTTCTGTCACCGTGACAACTTCAAGCAATTCCCCTAAGGCCGGACTCGTGAATAGCGAACCTCCAGCATTTAATTGGACTCCAGGATATCGCTCTGGAGGTGAGTATAAAAATGAAGTTGGTGAACACACCGTGACCATTTCCGCTTCAGACGCGTCCGGTCAAAAAGTTGAGAAGAGCTTTAAGGTGACCGTAAAACCATTGGCCTGGAACAATATTACTCGTGATATGACTGCCGATACCGACATGGTTGCAGATTTGAATGTTACGGAATCGCTACACGCGAACCGCACCTATGCCCATGAGGGTACCATCGGGGGCGCTTCGCTTAATACCCAGCACTGCGTGTCGTTTACAGATGCGAGCGGAGGCATTGATCTTCTGGAAGCGCCAAGAATTGACCGCGCCCAACCAGAGCAAGAGGGAGACGTCTTGAAACACCCATTCACTCTGACCTATCGCCTTCCCATTTCGCAGCAACCTGCAGACAAGATCGCGCTCGTCACATGGATCAATTTCGTTCCAAGCCCACTCGATAATATCTCCGGAAGCCAAGCAAAACCAATTTTGGTCTACTTCTCATTCGCACGATGCAAAACTATCCGAGATCAAGCCGAATGCAAGAGGGCCACGGCCACAGAAGGAATACAAAACTTCTACTATTGCAGCGATTACTATCAGGGGATTGGCAGCAAGACCGAAGAGTTAAAGGCCAAGTACTGCGCCCTTGCTAATCTCGAAGGCGTCAAAGGAACCGGCTGCCCGTAAGAAAAGGAAGCGACAAAAAAGAAGTCTGGAGTCCTCCAGCTAAATATAGTATTAAAATTTCCTGAATGATCTTGTTTTAACCCTGGAGGAGTGTATCCAATGAAAACAATAAAGAAATTTCTACTTCCTGCTATGATGGCGTTCTTTTTTGCCTCTTGCTTTGGTTGCGCAACCAATGGAAATTACTTCCCTTCCGATCTGTCTTGGATCAAGGAAAATGCCACTAAGCAGGACGATGTTAAAAGAGTCCTGGGAGCTCCGTACATGGTCGGCAATACTAGCGGCGTCCCGTCATGGACCTTTGGTTATTATGAGTACCGGCTGATCGGCTCTAGCTACACGAAAGAATTGAAGTTTTTCTGGAATAACGACCTAACAATCAAGAGCTTTTCCTTTAACTCCAGTTTTCCAGAAGACATTAATGCGCCCAAAAAGCATCATTAGCATTAAGGTGTGTACTCGATTGGCGTAAAAGCCTTCTATCGCTTAGACTTAATCTTCGTCATTGTCTTATGGCTTAATCGTGATCTCTTTTCTGAAGACTTTAGCTTTGACTAAGCTTAGAAAGCA
>CAILAO010000070.1 GCA_903832105.1 uncultured Pseudomonadota bacterium
AATCAATATATGATGAGCTTTCCTTTAACGCTTAGAATCGTGGGACCGGATTCAAATGGCGCTTTTTCATCACGTCTTTTCGATAACATGTACACGCTTATTGGACAGCATCCCAATACCGAAAATCTTCGCCCTGAACTAGCGACCCACTGGGCTTATGATAAAGATAAAAAGACGATGTACTTTAAGTTAAATAAGGACGCACGTTGGTCTGACGGGAAGCCTGTGACCGCAGATGATTTTGTTTATCTTTTGGAATTCATGCGTTCCAAAGAAATAGTGGATCCCTGGTACAACACCTACTATACCGAGAGAGTCGATAGCGTCATTAAGTATGATGATTATACACTCGCTGTTGTCGCTAAGAAAGCCGAACCGGATCTTCACATGGTAACAAATCTCTTCCCTCTCCCCAGGCATTTTTTTGGTAAAGTCGGTTCTGATTTCACTCAAAAATATAATTGGGCCATCCTCCCAAACACTGGTCCTTACCAAATAGAAAAGATTGAAAAGGGAAAGAAAATCATCTTCAAGAGAAAGGACGATTGGTGGGGTGACAAGCTAAAATATTTCAAATATCGATTTAATGTCGATCGCGTGGTCTTCGAAGTGATTCGCGACATGAATGTTGCGTTTGAACGATTTAAAAAAAACGACTTGAGCTTCTTTTTCGCGACGCTGCCGGATTATTGGTACATAAAAACAACCGGAGAAATGTATGATCATGGTTATATCCACAAACTATGGTTTTATAATGACACACAGCAACCCTCCATTGGACTCTGGCTTAATCAGGATCATGAAATTCTAAAAGATCAAAATGTTCGCTACGCGCTTGCCCATGCGATGAATGTGGATAAAGTCATCAAAACGGTTTTGAGAAATGATTATGAACGACTCCCCGGCGCATATACAGGCTATGGCAAATATACAAATATAAACATAAAACCTCGTGAATTCGATCTTGCCAAGGCCGATGAGCTTTTGAAAAAGGCAGGCTGGATCGAGCGCGGTCCAGATGGTATCCGCGTAAAAAACGGCAAACGTCTTTCTTTCACCATTACCTATGGGATGCCCCACCACACTGATCGTATGGTGATTTTAAAAGAAGAGGCGAAAAAAGCTGGATTTGAACTTATTTTAAATCTGATCGATAGTGCCGGTTCGTTTAAGATCATCCGCGAAAAGAAGCATGACATAGCCTATCAAATCTGGAATCCAAAATCAGTCCCGGTATACTGGGAACACTTCCATTCGGAAAATGCCCATATTCCTCAAACGAATAACATATCAAATACCGACGATAAAGAGCTGGATAAGACGATTATGGCTTATCAGGAATCACTTGATAAAAAAGAACGCATTCAAATATCGCAAGAAATTCAGAGTAGAATCCATGAGATCGGCTGTTTTATCCCCTTCTATATGATCCCTTATTTTAGAATCGTTTATTGGAGATGGTGGAAATTTCCAAAGCCTCCTGCGACGAAAGCTACAGACCTACCTTTTGAGCCTTTTGCCAGCTATTTCGGAGGTCTCTTTTGGTTCGATGAAAACCTGAAAAAGGAAACCGATGACGCTATGAAAACAGGTAAGACTTTCTCCCCTGTGACTCTTATCGATAAAACATTTAAACCAAAAAAGGCGGGCTTCTAAGTGCTTTGTAACGCACCGGTTCTGACTGTTCAAGATCTCGCCGCGTCGTTTAAAATTGACGAAGGGCTCGTTCGAGCGGTGCAAGGAGTCAGTTTTTCGATCGAAAAAGGAAAAACCCTTGGTCTTGTCGGAGAGTCAGGTTCCGGAAAAAGTACTGTTGCTCTCTCCATTATGAGGCTTTTACCAAAGCCATCTGGCACGATTAAATCCGGTCGTATTTTATTCGACGGACGTGATCTCGTAACGCTTCCTCCTGATTCCATGCGTAATATCAGAGGAAAACGCATCGCGATGATTTTTCAAGAACCAATGACTGCGCTGAATCCAGTTTATACCATTGGCGATCAGCTGGTAGAAATGCTGGCCCTCCACCATCACGAAATGACGAGGTCAAGCCTTCTGGAAGCATGTCTTGAGCTTCTAAAAAAAGTCGGCATCTCGGAACCTCAAAGAAGAATGCATGATTACCCTCATCAGATGTCTGGCGGAATGAGACAACGAGTCATGATCGCAATGGCGCTTACCTGCAAACCAGACATTCTCATTGCTGATGAGCCCACTACGGCACTTGACGTCACGATTCAGGCACAGATTTTGGATCTCATGAGAAAGCTTCAAGATGAATATGGGATGGCGATCATTTTTATCACGCATGACTTCGGTGTCGTAGCAGAAATGTGCCATGACGTCGCCGTTATGTATGGCGGAATGATTGTTGAGGAAGCTCCCGTGAATGATCTTTTTAAATGCCCCAGACACCCCTATACCAAGGGTCTTTTAGAATCCATGCCTTGCCTTAGCACAAGGCGAAAAGCTCCCCTTCCTGTTATCAAAGGGAAGGTATCAAGTCTTTTGGAGATTCCCACCGGATGCAATTTTGAAAACCGCTGTTCATTAGCTGGGGATCAGTGCAGAAGAAAGGTTCCTGAAATGGACTCTGTGAGCGAAGGACATCGCGTGCGTTGCTTTAGATGGCGGGAGGTATAACGCATGGATGAGCTTTTAAAAGTTAGAAATCTAGTGAAGCACTTCCCTGTTACGGCAGGTCTGCTCCGGAGGCAGGTCGCGAGCATTCACGCTGTAGATGGTGTATCTTTCGAATTAAAAGAAGGGGAAACGCTTGGTCTGGTCGGTGAATCCGGATGCGGAAAAAGCACCGTTGGCCGAACCATTATCAAACTTTTGGAGCCAACTTTTGGCGAAGTGATGTTTCAAGAATATAGCCTTTCTCAGCTTCGCGGTAAAAAGCTTCGCGGAGTGAGAAAGGATTTGCAGATTATTTTTCAAGACCCCTTCGACTCTCTAAATCCACGTCATACAGTGGGACGTATTTTAGAGGAGCCTTTTCTTATTCATGAAGTTGAGGGACTGAACACTTCAGAATCGCGGAAGAAGCACGTGGCTGAACTTCTTGAAAGAGTGGGACTCCCCCATGATAGCGCTCAAAGATTTCCACATGAATTTTCGGGTGGCCAAAGGCAAAGAATCGGTATCGCTCGCGCTATTGCTCTTAAACCAAGACTCATTATTTGCGATGAACCGGTTTCAGCGCTCGATGTTTCTGTTCAATCTCAGATTTTAAATCTTTTACTCGATCTTCAGCGAGCGATGAATCTTGCTTATCTTTTTATTGCGCATGACCTCGCCGTTGTGAGACACATGTCCGATCGCATAGCTGTCATGTATCTTGGAAAAATCGTCGAGTCCGGTGACTCGGACGCTTTATACAATAACCCACGCCACCCATACACAAAGGCTTTGATTGATTCGATTCCTTTTCCAACCCCGACCAGCGCACGATCAAAAAAAATTCTTACGGGTGAAGTCCCCTCTCCGATCCATCCACCGACAGGATGCCGATTTCATACCAGGTGCCCTATTGCAGTCGAAAAATGCAGGGAAATCGAACCGGAACTAAAACCATGCGAAAACGAACCTGACCGTCTGTCAGCATGCCACTTTACATAGATTCTGTCTAAAAAGTCCAAGATCAAGGCGCGAGCGAAAAAAGTACTGGAGTTTAGGGCGTGTACTGAATGGCACTGGGTTAAGGTTGAAGTCCCTGAGAGACTTAGACTTAATCATTGTCATAATCTTATTGACTTAAACGTGATCTCTTTCGGAAAACT
>CAILAO010000071.1 GCA_903832105.1 uncultured Pseudomonadota bacterium
ACTCGACGGTTCCAGATCTTTGCCTTGTTCCGAGTCTTTGTCCCATAGATTTTTTAAGGAGTGAACTTCTTGGCCACGATACAATTTGGCGCATTGTTATAGCTCACCACCCCGTGGTTTCCGCTTCCGCCAAATATCAACAAAGCTCCCTGAGTATCTACAATTTCGTGATGAAAAAGATCCTTTGCGGAAAGGCAAACGCTTATCTTTCAGGGCATTCACATCACATGGAACTGCGCCAAGTTGAAGATTGCGATACGTCGTTTATCGTCTCTGGAGGTGGAGGATCCGATCTCTATGGTATTTTACCGAACCAGCCAGAAACTAAATTCGCTGTTTCTAGTTTGGGATTTGTCGACATCGAAGTAACCCACTCTGAGCTGACTTTCCGTTTTATTTCCGCTGAAGGGACAACGCTCTACACGCATAAAATCAATAAATAGAGGCGGCCGCCGGGTGGTCGTCCGACAGCCTTCATCGCGGAACTTATGGAGGGTCAATGGGATTGGAATATAGGAAGTGTTAATGGTATGCCATATTCTTTGCCGCCTGAATGATATTCATAACGCCCTCAGTCTTAGGAATGAAACCTTTGATATTCTTGGGCCAGTGATCCTGATCAGTGAACCAGAGTCTGTGACCGCTAATCATCAAAAGCGGCAGTTTGTCATCCACTGTTTCAAATAGTTGGGCAACGTCAAATCCGTTAACCGATTCCAAATGGTAATCAACGATAGCACCGTGGTAGTACGGAAAATTAGGGTCAGCTTTAATTTCAAAAAAAGAAGGATAGCTTTTAACCTCAACCCCGTGCTTTCGCGCAACAGCTTCTACAACGCTACAAAAATCCGGATCGTCATCAATGAGCAGCATCTTGATCGGCATCCCCGCATAGTCCAAAGCCGTATCGGGTTGCCCCGCATGATCAGCATGAAAAGCTTCGTAGGTATCGACGTCTGAAGGAGCGGCCATCTCTGGAGCCATGTGAGCATCTTGGTGTCCAAAGTCGTAGTGAGTTGCCCCCATCCTCTTTTCTGTATTTTTCTTTGAGCATGCATTGCGAGTGCGTCTAACAAATCGATCAATGGCCTTGTCAATCGAGTGTTGATAGCTCCAAGAGCAGCTTTTTGAACTGATTTTTTCGCCATCTCTTCCTGTGCCAAAGCAGGTAACCACCGCATGACGTCCGTCGCCACGCACAATCACTCTAATATCATTGATGCTTTTCTTGAATCTTGCGACTTTTGAGTTGATGGACGACTCAATGTAGTCCTTATAACCTCTAGCTTCCTCGGCTCTATTGAATGCAATGTTAAGTTCCATAACTTCTCCCCCTTATCTAAAGTCGGTACGTAGCATTTTTAAGCTTTTGCAAGATCCATGCCCTCGTCTGTACTGCGGCAATATGGCCAAGGTAAAGTGACTCTCCTGGATTTCTTCTCCTGAAAGTGTCGCAGTTTTCGAACACCTCTGTATGCAATCGAATACATGCCACCTTTTTAAAAGACCCATTTTCCCCTTTTAATATTGGCTTGCTTTTTGCAAGTCTCCTTTCTACAAGTAATATAAGATTTTACATTGATAGAGAGGTTAGGTGACGACATGAGGCAACTATGCGCTCAACTAAAACTACGTTTTCCTATAATCGCATCGCTTGTTATTGCTTGTCTAAGTATCGTTATTTTCATTCAATTAAAAAATTCTCAGAAAATGCTCATAAATCAATCACTCGATGTTTTGGCAGATATTACTGAAAACGATATCGAAAATGATTTTTCTGCCCTTGTGGGATCAATTCAAGCTACGACGCATGGTTTTGATAATGAAGAAGTTGTGACGGAAAACCTATTCCGGAAGGAAACCGCCAGAATTTTTAGGACCCATTCAAGTGTATATCAGATCGGTTTCTTTGACACAAAACACCAACTTTTGTGGAACGACCAAAGGAGTGCTCAAGAACTCTCGCTTTGGGATGATAAACGCATTAAATCAGAGCTAAGCTTAACGCTCGAAAAAGCTGTTAAAACTCGAGAAGAGGGTATTTCAAAGATTATCTTTCTTAAACCCGAATCGTCTCTTTTGCTTCTTTCTTTTCCGTCTTTTTCGGGGAAAAAGTTTTTAGGCTCGCTAAGTGTCGTATTGGAGCTAGGTACATTTTTCCATCGAGACCTTCTACGGCTCACTAAAATGGAATACGCCTTCGATATTGATCAAGACGGAACACATATCTTCGAAAACTATAAGAACCAACAATTTTCTGAACATTTATCCGAACCGCTAAAACATGGCGTTTTGTCGCTACGATACTTCTCTCTTAATTATACGATTTGGTCCAACTCACCTCAGCATATTGGTCCTTATACTTATGTTCCATACTTTGTTTTATTCTTTGGCCTTATTCTCTCGATTTTTTTTGGCGCTACAATTCGCTACGCCCGCATTTCAAACACGAGACTTTATGATCTCGAAGAGTCCAATAAAAAGCTTAAGGACGAAGTGGAGCAGAGGAAAAAGGCAGAAGGTGAAATGTTCAAGGCAAAAAACGTTGCAGAAAGAGCCAATGAAACGAAAAGCATGTTTCTTGCCAATATGAGCCATGAAATCCGGACCCCACTCGGCATCATATTAGGTTTTGCTGAGATTATAATGAAAGAAGAGCTCTCCGACACGACTCGTCGCCTGCACGCTGCTTCCATCTTACGAAGCGGTGAAGGCTTGCTCGCCTTAGTAAACGATATCTTAGATCTGTCGCGCGTTGAGTCAGGATCAGTCTCCATCGAAACAGAAAACGCCGAGCTTATTCCTCTTGTGAAAGAGACGATTTACCTGCTCACGCTGAAAGCCAAAGAAAAGAACGTCGACCTTAAGCTTTCTTGGGCAACGCCCGTTCCGAAAATCATTAAAACCGATTCATTAAGGCTTAAACAGGTTCTTTTAAATGTCGTAGGCAACGCCATCAAGTTCACAGAACACGGCACAGTGACCGTCGTTGTGAAACTTGCTCGCGAGCCTGATGAAGCAGGGAAAAATCCGCTCCATTTCGATGTGCTTGACACTGGCAGCGGAATTCCCAAATCAATGCATGAAAAGATTTTCTCACCATTCACACAAGTAGATGGTTCAATGACAAGACGACATGGCGGAACCGGCCTAGGTCTAACACTCGCAAGACAACTTGCGCGCAAACTCGGCGGAGATGTGACTCTGACCATGTCTCAAACCGGTATCGGAAGCTGTTTTTCTATAACGATCGATGCGGGCCCCTATAATCTTGATCAGTTAGTTCCCATCAATGACATAGCTCCTTTACTCTCTACACCAACGGACTCTTTGTCTCAAAGTGTTCAACAGCCCCTCCGGGCAAATAGTGCTCTGAGGATTCTTATCACCGACGACTGCATCGATATGCAGACCCTTCTTAAAACCCATCTGGAAAACCATAACTTTGTGACGGATATTGCAACCAATGGTTATGAATGTCTTCACTTAGCTGAGACTCAATCTTATAATCTAATCCTTATGGATATGCAGATGCCTGGGATTGACGGCTATGAAACAACCAGAAGATTGCGAAACCAGGGGTATTCGGGACCCATTCTTGCGCTCACTGCTCATGCCATGAAAGGAGAACGCGACCGCTGCATCGCCGCTGGGTGCACAGAATATTTGAGCAAACCATTTCAACTAGCCCACTTAAATAAACAAATTTTCGACCTGACGAGCCAACCAGCCCAAAACGCAGTTGGCAGAATTTCTCTCGTTTCCGTTAAAAATCAGACGAATTAATATACGCTTTCAGATCCTCATCTAGTTCACGTACTTTGGTTGCTACTTCTTCGTCCGTTAAACCATCCGTTCCACCCTCAAGAGACTCCAAAAATGATTTTGGAGGAACCCTGTTCATAATCAAATTCGGGTTGTAAGAACCTGCTGTTACGGGCGTATGTCCACCAACTTGCTGAGTTTTCCAGGTCGCATAAGATTGAATCTCGCCAAGAGTAATAAAGCCATCTTGAACGCCGTCAACGTAACCATCCGAATATCCGATCAACGCCTTCCATAAGGCATGTCCGTACGCGCTACCGGCACTGCCTTCAAGACCTCCCGGTTCATCTTGATCGGTTTGAGGACCTGTTGCACTGCTTTCACTAGTCTTACTGGATGCCATCACAAACAGGGTTCTGCCTTGTGCTTGAAAATTCTCCCATTCAGATTTTTTCTTCTCAAACGAATCAACGAGACTTCCTGAGTAGCAAGCCATAAGGAAAATGACGGTTTCTTTTGCATTATACGCGAGGGCGTTATCACGAATCTCGTCCATGGTCACACCAAATGCGAGACCGCCGTCATATCCATGCCCTGAAGAATACTGAACATACATGTCATCCGGCTTGATTTTTGCTTTCAAATCACTCCAACCATTTTTAAGCGCTGCAGCACTCGCGTTTTCACCGGTGAATGTTTGTCCGATATAGTCACCACCAACCTGCTTGGTAAAAATGTCATGAGTGTGCTTTACGTCGTATAGAACTTCATTACCCATTTCTCCATCGAGACTGTCACCAAATCCAATGTAGTATTTAGCACCTTTAAAATCGGCACCCGTGAGCGAACTAAGCTGCCCCCCATCTTCCTCCTTTTGCACACCGCACGACGAGAACATCACGATCGAAAGAATAGCTGCAATAACCATAATAAATCTGATTTCATCCTTCTCTTTTTTCATAGTGAACTGTTCCTCCAAAAATAGCGTCGCTATACCAGCGAATTTCCAAACGTTATGGCGGCTATTTGGATAAATCTCAAATAGCCATCTGGTGTATCGGCCGCTCCAACCCAAACCTTAAGTCAAATTTTTATCTATTTGTTTTAAAAGGAGTTATCTTGATCATTTTTTGAACGCGACCGAGTCGAGTCATGTAAGTCTAAGCGATAGAAGGCTTTTGCGCCGATTGAGTACACGCCCGAATGGCACTGGGTTAACATATACGTCCTCATAGACATAGACTTGAAACTTGAGACTTAAACGTGATCTATTTCTTGAAGCTTGAGCTTTTTCGCTAAAACTTCTACGAGAGATACGACGAAGTGTGGCTGATCAAGTAAAAGTTTTCCGAAAGAGATCACGTTTAAGTC
>CAILAO010000072.1 GCA_903832105.1 uncultured Pseudomonadota bacterium
CCCAAATGAAAAACACATACCTAACTTAATCCAAGATTCATATTAACTTCTTAATGAAAGCTGCGCCACTTTAATTGGTGTTTTATGTTGAATTTTAGAATTTTACAAAAATCACAAAGTGTCGTCGGAAAGATAGGAAAATTCTGCCTATTAAGTTTCTAAAAATTCGACCGAAAAGAACGTGGAAGGAGTGATTTGCTCATGGACGACCTAATTTTCGCAATTGGTGCATTTTTCGCAAATCCAAATATCCCTATCGATTTTAAGGAGTGGCTTGAACTGGTCGGATTGGTTTTCTGGGTTGGGATACTCCTTATTCCTCTGAAAGGGATCGATTGCCGCGATGTATTGAGCTGTCTAACTTATATTTTGTATTGTGCATTTGCTGGGGCCGTAACGATTATTGCTATTCCAAGCATGAAAGATGTTGGTTTTGGTCTTACTCCCCAGGTTGCTTTTTTTGTTCTTGTTTTAATGTCCGCTGCAGCCCTCAGGTGGAGGAGGAACTGCCGTGTCGTTTGGGAAGAGCATTTCGAGAAAGAGGAGAAAAACTAACTTATGTCAAAAGGAAAAACAGAAGTCAATTTGCGATCAGGAAGATACGCGATTTTGATGACACAAAAGCGGTGGAAGATTTCGCTTGTATTTTATGTCATTTTGGGAACCGCTGCGTATACATATTTGCTTTTTAATTCAATGGAAAATCACCAGCATTGGGGGACTTTGATTCTTCCAATTGCTATTATTGGTTTACTGTTTGTGTTTTTCCCTCTTACAGAAGCGTGGTTTTATGGTCCTTGGCAGGGAAAAAATCAGAGATATGAGAGGCATATAAAAGGGTAATTTATGTTGAAACTGATGCGGCGTGAAACGTCGAACTCATGCAACTGCCTTTTGAAAACACCGGCGTGTTTTGCGGCTTTTTCGCTTTTCTTTTTTTCTTTCAGTTGTATTTCGATCGAGAAAAGCAGCAAAAATGGCCAATATAACGGCATCGAAACATTTTCCGAACTTTTGGAAAAAGTTGAGCATAAATCCGTTTCTGTGAATGCCTTCAAGAAGACAGGGCCTTTTGACGTGTCACTTCAAGAAGATTATTCTATCGCGATCAGTCCAAGTGAAATTCCTGTAGTCGCCGATATCTATACCCCAGAACACGATTCTAGAGCTCCTTTGATTATCTTCGTTCATGGGAGTGTCGCTTCGAAAAAAGCACACAAAATTCAAGCCGTGCATCTTGCAAGTTGGGGATTTTATTCAATGGTTGTTAGTCTGCCAAGCGAAGATCGCTGGATGAAAAATGGGGCCACCATTGATGCGCTTACTCGTCTCATCAAAAAGTGGCCTTATATTGTAAACTCACACATCGATGATAGGAAAATTTACTTGGTTGGTCATTCATTTGGAGGATCTGCCGTCACGATTGCAACGGGGCGGGGCGCTCCAGTGGACGGGCTTATTTTGCTTGATCCAGCGGTCGTGAACAACAATGTTCAAAGCTATATGCGGAAGGTCTCTGTTCCGGTCATGCTTCTCGGAGCTGATAAAGATGTATTTAAATCACGGCGAAGGAAAATGTTCTTCGACAACATTGATGAAAAAATTGCAGAGATTTCCGTTAAGGGAGCCACACATAACGATGCTCAGTATCCAAGCATGTTCGGAGCCTACATGTTTGGGTTTGATCCTTTTACATCTGAAAGTCTCCAAAAAGAATTCTTGCAGGCGATTACTATCACGGCCTTCAGCTTTACTACTACAAATAGCCTTGACTATGCTTGGGAGATGTTTAAAGGAAAAGTCGATGAAGGTGTTTTTATTAATGCAAGGCGGAAGTAATTAGGGCGTGTACTCAATTGGCGTAAAAAGCCTTCTATCGCTTAGACTTAGTCTTCGTCATTGTCTTATGGCTTAATCGTGATC
>CAILAO010000073.1 GCA_903832105.1 uncultured Pseudomonadota bacterium
GGACGCGGAGAAGAGCTTCCGCCTGGTATTGCTCCACCCTATCGAGTCTCAGATCCAAGACGGCGGATTTGCAAGATTTACAGTTATGTCATTGTACGGTAAAATGCTATGCCGCCAGTTTCGCATCTATTTAAAAGAAGCGCGGTTGTGATTTTGATGAATTATAACGACCATGCGCCGCCGCATGTGCATGTGAAATATCGCAGTGACATGCGCAGTTACCGGATTGAAATCAAAACCAGAGCATGGTTGAAACCGGGAAAGACACTTCCGCCAAAAATCAAAAAGATGGTCGAGAAATGGGTTGAAGTTCATGTTGACGCCTTATTGGAACAATGGGAACTTGCCATGAATGGTCAACCTGTTTCAATTGTAGATTGAATGATGAAATGGCAAGAATGGACGCTTTTAGCCAATAACGCTGCGCTGTGGCAGCAGCATGAAGAAAAAGGCTTGTTGAAAGCCGAATACCTCCATGATTACGTCTTGCGGCTGTGGTTCGAAGAACATCTGGATGTCTCGATTTACGAACTGGATTTTTCCCCGCTGCTGCTCGAAGACGATCCCGGCAAAGCGTTGCTGCCCTTGCGAGATCCCGCCCGTTTTCAACTGGTCAAAGGGGATTATGCGTTGATTTGGCTGGATCCGGAGACCGGGGAATATGATGAACGCGCCATTGATCTTGCGCCGGAATGTCTGCGCTTTTTCTGCGAACGCTATGGCAAACAAGTGAAAACCAACACGTTCCAAAAAGCCGCGGCATAGGTTGACGATACAAGCGATTCATCACCCCTGGCAAGCCTTGTTTGACAGCCTTGAACAATTCACCGCTGATGACATGGCAGACCGGGAACAACCGCTATTACAAGAAAGGGAAGACATCTTCCAGGAGGGTTTCAACGATGGGAACTATCACGATTAAAATTCCACAGGACATTTTTCGAGAATATGAACTTGACAACGTTGCGGTCACTGAACTGCTGCTGTCCCGGCTGCAAGCTCTTCAACCGGAAGCAATGCTGTTTGCGCCGGATTCGTTATCAGGATTATTTGCGGATGAGGCGGAATTGCTTGAGGCGGTTACGGAAGCCGCCATGCAAGCGCGTGAACGTGATCCGCTGCGGGTGACGCATGGATAAGGTGCTGTTCGATGATATAGGTCTCCTAAATGAGTCGTATCACATATTTCTTGACAGCGATAGAGGTTTGTGTGTAGCTGATACACGATGTTATGCTGAAAAAATGATGATAAAAACACCCGTTCTTGTTTGGAGAAATGTCTATGAAAGATCTTGATGACTTTTTAGCAGCATGTCGTGAATGTCAACGAGCCTTCGCGGTGAAATTGGATCTCCTGGGCTACTCCAGTGCCGTTATCGAAGAGCTTCTGCATGTCTCTGCCCCCTTTATGAGAACATGGCGTGTCCAATATGAAAAATATGGCATTGAACGCTTATCCCTCCAATATCAAGGAAGCCTGGGCTACCTGTCTCAAAAGGAACAGGCAGAAGTCGTGGCCTTTTTAAAGACGAAAGACGTTTATAGCGTGGAAGAGTGACGGGAGTATCTTGAGGAACACTCTGCGGTCGTCTACAAATCAAAGCCGTCATATTACGATCTCCTGCATGAAGCCAAGATCAGTTGGAAGAAAACGGAGAAAACCAACCCCGCCCGAGATGAGGCCAAGGTTCTCGCGAAGCGAGAGGCGTTAAAAAAAACACTGAACGACCGGCAGAAGGAGATTGCGTCCGGCGAACTCGTCGTGTTCATGGAAGATGAATGTCACTTACTGTGGGGTGACACGCTCGGGTATATTTGGGGACGGATGAATACGCCCATTGCGGTGTCCCTTGCGAATGAGAAGGCGCGTCAAACCTATTATGGGGCGCTCAATATTGTGACCAAACGATTCCATGTCTGTCCGTTTCCGAAAGGCGATAGCAGGTATACCGTCAAATTTGTGAACCATCTGCAAGCCCTCTATCCTCGGGCGAAGTTGCTGTTGATTTGGGATGGCGCCGGCGATCATCGTTACGCTGAGATGCA
>CAILAO010000074.1 GCA_903832105.1 uncultured Pseudomonadota bacterium
AGCTAACTTCAAGATCAAGTTTTCCATCTTGACCGAGAATCGGTGCTCCGTTTGCCTCGGTAAGGCGCGCTCCGTAAGATAGATTATATTCTTCAGCGTGAGAAAAAGGCGCTAGTCCGATAGCACCGACGAAAAGAAATGTTATTGCAAAACTTTTATAGAAAGTATTCATGTGTACCCCCTCTTAATGCCTGTTCTCTATATAATGATCGGAAGTTTTCTATAAAACTTTACCTAAAATTTCTTAATGCAGAATTTGTCTTTAAAATAAAGGGGTTCTAGTCCTTGTTTTTTTGACTTTTCACGGATTAAGGCGATTTGGCCTCAACCACTGTGATTTGGTAAACTTTGATTTTCCCATTAAAATATAGCTCAAGAAACAATAAGTACGTATTTTCAGTTGGTTCAAAGAATGTGAGAGAATAAGAAGTAATAGGGTGTTTTTGCTAGCCCCATTGTGACTATGTTGTTCAAACTTGACTTTAAACCCCTACTGACATTATAGTTCGCCGCGAAAACAGTGGTTTTGCAAGTCTCCTTTTCTTCAGCATGGCACCAGGGCATTTTGGAGATCTTCATGGCTAAGAAAGTTTTGCTCTTTGCAGTTATTCTACTTTCCGTCGGACAGTATGGATCAACATCAGGAGTTCCGACTCCCACTGAAAGTTGTTTTCCTGAAGAAGACTGCGATTGTTCGAGTTGCTTCTACTCGAATTTTGTTGATGATGAATGTCAGTGTGAGTGTACGCCCACCGGTCGAACAATATGCACACCGCCGGCAGAAACGGCTCAGTTTTTATAGATAAAAACCAAATCGTTCACAACTTCCTCTACGGGAAATCCTTTATATAAAGGCGTATGATAGTATTCCCTCGGTAAGCCAGTTTCGTGGTCGATCCTGCTCTCTTCGATCGTTCTCTCGATCGTTATATCAGCTAACTCTTTCAATGTGGCATTGGGGTTGCTTTTTCGGATTTCCGCAAGTGACATCCTGAGAGAATAGGTGAAAGCACCCCCGTATTCGGCGCCAAGATCGGCCGATCCTTCGTTTTTTTGTGAGGAAGCCATCACGAAAGCTTGCTGATAAAGTTTACCATCACGTTCTTTTAGTAAAGGTTCATAAAGGGTTTTCTTGACCCATTCACTTTCGTTGATGATTTGGGCGTCACCGTCAACGATGTGCCCGCTTTCGCAAGCATCCACGAAGACCAAAAGACGTTTTAGGGGGACATTACCGCGTGCTTTCTTAATCGCTGAAGCTACTTCGTAAAACGATAAAAACCCGGTTCCCGTGTCGAGAGAGCCGCCGGCACCATGTCCGGAATAATACCAGAAGAGGGAATCAATATTTTTAACTCCCTTCGAGGTTGTTTCTAGAATTTTGCTTTTTGTTGCCTGATCGTCGGTGACCGTCTTGAAGTGGAAGTTGAATTGGGGGTCAATAAGGACTTTATTGAGTTCCGCAATGTCAGTCTTCACTCCGGGTAAGTTTTGGGGGGAGCCGAAGAGTAGAGCTAGGTTTTTGCCATTTTCAGAGAATCCTAGGCCTTTGATTGAGGACATCGAATGATCGATCGAACCGCAATTTGATAAAAAGAAAACAAATAGGAAAAGATGGTAGAAATTCTTCATGGTTTCCCCCTGTCTCTAGTGTTGATCCATACCTGCTAGAATCCTGCGTCTTCAACTCTTTGTCAACAGAAGTGTTCGGTCTCTTTTACATGATCGTTACTTATTGATATTATAGAAATTATTGGAGGTAGCCGTGAGTTATATCATTTCGCACGATAGCAGAGCGAAAAATAGCTGGAATCTTATCGTCATCTTTTGCAGCATTTTATTCGCGATCGTTCAGTCGTACAGGCTGACTTTTAGTGATGACCACCCTGATATTATCTATTGGACCTGTATCGGTATTTTCGCACTCGATATTGTTTTGAATTTTAATTTTGCAGTGAGGATCGGATTAAAACTATTTAACGACTACCCAAGTATTGCCCGGAACTATTTGAAGGGCTGGTTTTTTATCGATTTGCTGGCAGCTATCCCGTTTAGCGGCATCCTATATCCTTTAACTTCGGAAGCGGTGATCGATAAAAATCTTCTCCTTTTTACGATCGCGATTAGAATTTTACCACTTTTTAAAATTATAAAAGTTTTGCGTTTATTGAAAGAGGTCCAGGAAAACCTTGGAATCAGCCCAGGGATTATGCGGTTGACAAACTTCGCCTATCTTTTCATTCATACCGTGCATTTCATGTCGCTTGGTTGGATTATTATTGGTGCCGCAGAAGTGAATCGAACACCTGTTGATCAATATATCAGGTCTCTTTATTGGTGCATTACAACCATCGCAACGATTGGTTACGGGGACTACTTCCCGAATCATGAGGTTAATATCCAGATTCTGTACACGATCGTTGTCCAGATTTTTGGCGTAGGCATGTACGGTTATATCATCGGAAACATTTCGACCTTGGTTGCCAATCTTGACATTGCTAGGGCTAATTATCAGAAGAAGATGGAAGAGATTGATGACTATATGCGGTCTAAGGATATGCCTAAAACCTTACAAGGGCGGGTAAAAGACTACTATTACTATCTATGGGAAACGCGTAAGAGCGTGTCGTCAATTTCGTTTTTATCCGAACTGCCGCATACCTTGCACATGAATATTTTATTGCATCTAAATAAGGAAGTGCTAGAGAAGGTAGAGCTCTTCAAAAATGCGGATGAAATTTTTATTCGCGAGATCGTGCATCTTTTAAAACCGCTAGTATACTTGCCGGATGATTTTATTATCATGCAAGGTGAGTATGGTGATTGCATGTACTTTTTAAATGCGGGAACTGTTGATGTATTAGTGGGTGGGAAAAAAGTTGTGACTCTTGGAGCTGGTTCGCCCTTTGGAGAAACAGCTTTAATTCAGGGGGAGAAAAGAACGGCAAGTATTCAGGCTGTAGCACATTGCGAGGTTTATCGTCTTGATAAAGATGATTTCGACAATTTGAGAAAGAAGTATCCGGAGTTTGATGAACAAATTAAGAAGATTGTCGAGGAAAGGCTTACGAAGAAATAGGGCCTAAAATGTTAGAAAAACTAGTTCTTTAAAAAAATGATCGTGTGTGTTTTTAAAAGAAGATATATTGGTTTTAGCATAGAAATCAAAATTTAGAGGTGAGTATGAAAATTTTACTGCTTGTGATGGCTTGCTTTTTAGCTGTTGGTTGCAAAACAATGAATGGAAAAAACGGCTTAAAGGACGGCGTCACCAAGGATGGAACAGTTGGACCTGGAGGCATTTGCAAAAGAGATGCTTTATGTCAAGATGGGCTGCGATGTCGGATGCGTAATTTGAATCCTGACGCTGCGGGTGTCTGCGTAAAGCAAGATGAGCCCGGAGTAAAAGGCGAAGTCTGTGGTGGAATGACAGGTGTGACATGTCACAAGACTTTGACATGTCGTGTTGAGGCTGCTGATCCAGCACAGAGAGGTTATTGCGTGTCTCCTATTGCCACGAATTGCCCGGATACCGAATCAATCGTTCGCGCCATTGCGAATTGTCAAACGAGTAGCAATGGTAAGGCTGTTAGTTATAAGAGCGAGATGGCCGAGCAGTTTCATATTTGCCAGATTGACAGAGCTTTGATTGATGTATGGAGCCTCTTTAGGACAAGACTTGGGTATCAGTATAAGGCTCCAAATTTATTTTTGGAACACCCAGCTTCTGGAAATAGCGAAGGCGTCGAAGCTTCAAAACAGTATTGCGAGCAGCTTGGAGGAAAGGTGGTTTCCCTTACTAGGGACAGTGAAGCGGGAGAGGAAGAGACGCGAAACATCAAAATATGCAGCTTTTCAGACTGTTCTTCAATTTATGTTGAGACGTTGTTCCTAGGGCCAAATAATTCGGGGAATGCAAAACTTACAGCTATTTTGAAGCATGAAGGATAGAAGATATTTTGATTCCGCTGGAGTCTTTCGGCAGAATCTACTCGGAACCTGCCTTGCCTAGTCGTTTCCAACCAGCAGATCCTCGTAAGAGAAGCTCCGCAAAAGTGGTATCGAGTGGTCTTAAAAGTCCGTCAGATGAAACATCACCGCTTTGGGAAATGCTGCTGACAAGGCGCTTGATCGAATCTTTTCCATAATAAGTTTCAAGGGTCATGAAGAGGAAGAGGCTTTGCTTGTATGCTCGATCTGCCTTAACCTTTTCAAAAGCAGTAAATGGTGTTTCGAATTCTGAGGAGGTTAAAAAAGCCCCAGGTTTTGCCGTTGCTTGAAAAGGCGAGCACGAAGAGCCGCATTCGACGCGTTGTGCGAGACCTTCCTCAAACCACGGGGGAAAAGTTCTGGCGTCAGAGTTCTTGGAGAGTAGCGCATGTGATAGCTCATGACGTAAGATTCGCCTGACTAGGCTCTTTGAGTCTTCTGTGCCTTTTTCATCTTCAACGGGGATTCTAATCCGTCCATCAAAAAGACCGACCATCCAGTCTGGGCCCTCTCCAATGACCTTGCGGAAGGTTTTTCCAGCAGGATAAAGGATGACCTCGATTGGGGTGCCAGGTAAGGAAAACCCAAATTGTTCAACATATTCGCCAAGGGAAGACTCGAGTGTATCGAGCGAAAACGACGCGACCTCTTCATGTTCGGTAGCGCGATAGGTTAACGCGAAATTGTTGGACGCAGTAACAATCTGAAAATGACCCTCTTTTTCCTTTTCACGCATGCTCGACAGTCGTCGGCGGATGTCTTCCTTTTGCTTTGTAGTTGATTCTTTAGGATCAGATGATGGTTCTGGAGTGTCAAAGGCGGATTTTTCACGAGGTGCCGCTGTTTCTTGGGTGTTATGGGTGCCAGCGGCACCTTCGATTTGCGCAAGGGCGTTTTCAAGAATTTCCGTCGCCGAGCGGTAGTTCCCGAGAGATTCCAGATTTTCCGCCTGGAAAAGCTTCATTTGGAGATCGTGAGGTGCGCTTTTTAGATAGAAATCAAATTGATCTTCGGCAGCATCGAAAAGAGCTGTTTTAAAGTAACAATATGCAAGGCCTTTAGCGGTCTCAGAGGTACGTTTAAGAGATTCCCCACGACGGAAAATTTTGATTGCTTCATCACATTTTCCAAGTTTTAGTTGCGACCAACCGGCACTGAGTAAAATAACGGGCATTTGCTTCTGTAACCACGCTTTAAATGCGGCATTGAGACTGTCGTCGTTTGAGTATTTATCGGCTAGTTGAAGGGTCGTCCCATAGTCTCCCGTATTAAATCGGACTTGAATATCACGCATCGCGTCAGTTTCCGCAGGAGGCATAGAAGGAAGATCTTCCACTTCGGGAAGTCGGGCCTCTGCTCTTGGCTTAGAATCTGTTGGAGAGGGTGTTGAATCGGATTTTAAATCTGTTTGGGCAGGCTGCTTCTGGATGTTGGTGATTTTCATTGCTGCGCTAGTAAAACTTCCAAAGCTACTGAAGGGGATCCAACCCAAAATGGGTCGATATTTTGCGGTCGCGAACCAAGAGTACCCGATAACAGATACGAGGAAGGCCAAAGCTATGACTTGGATACGGTTTTTATTCATGTCTAAAACCTTGATATAGCGTCAAAAAGCCCGATTTTAAAAAACTGTCTACATTTTTGACAGCTGTTTGATAAGTCGCAGGTCCCCCTCCAAAATACACTACTGTTAAACTCGAATTATAAAGCACTTTTTCCTTAACTCGTTGAAATTTCGATCCATCCTCTTTTTGGCACATATGCTGCATTTCTCCAGATGCCGATGAAATTGTCGGCCGGAGCTGGTTGGTTGGCCACATTTGTTTGTCGTTCCTGACAAGCTGTCTGTTGTTGCTCTTCACTGTTCTCTCTTGCCGTTGAATGCTCTCTTTCCCTTACCGAACTCAGCTAACCAGCTCGCCGACATCCTCCCAAAATCACGTCAAAATCTCCCGGAAAACTGTTTAATAAATTGTAGTGATGTTTCCAACATACTGGGTTCATTTAAGTCTGCATCGGGCCAAGTACAAAGGATGGCGATCTTCGACGATCCGGAGACGGATTTTTGCTTCGGAGTTTCTAAACATAAAATCATCGGATGAGTCCCGGGATCCTTACCCCAGTTTGTCTCATCGGTCTTTGCGGGTCTGATCCCCATGCCGTTTGCGGGAAGCCATTCGCCGCAAGGTATTTGCCAGATGATGTCTTTGACTTTACTCCAAGCAAATCCTTGTACAACAAGGGTGGTACTTGGATTAATCTGCGAAAAGTTTGTCTTCTTCGAGCTGCTTTCTTGAGTATCTTGCCACATGCCAAGAAACGCGATGTTCCCTTCGGTAAGTTTGATCGTAAAACCTTTTTTGATACCGATATCCGAAAATGCCTGAGAAAGTCTTCTAGCGCTGTCTACAGGGCTACTGATGAGAGAAAGGTCCAGGCTTGCATGGTTGAGGGCAGCAATTTTTTGAGCTGTATTGGTTGAAAACGGCTTAGGGCTCTCCTTTTTGCTTTCTGTCTGTGGGACAAAATTTGCTGCCGATGCCGCTTGAGCGGATGTAACACCAGTTGTTTTATCAAATATTTTAGCGTCTTGCTGAGAAGTTTCGGACATGAGTTCCTGAGTTAAATCCGGCCCTAAATCCTGCATCAGTTCAGTGGACTCTAAAGTAGTTTCTATTGCATCCAGTTCGTCAAGATCTGAGAACGGATTTTCCACTTCCTCCGTGGAGGGGGATGTTGAGTTGTCGATTAGTTCTTGAGGCTCGGCCCCAAGGAGTTCGTCGGTGACTGTGAGAGGATCCAAGGAAGAAGAAACTTCACTACCTTCCAGTGGTTCGGTGCCAGGAATATCGACGGTAAGTGGAGCTAGTGGCCCACCTGGTGCGGCTAACTGCGCAGCTGACGCATCCGGTTTCGCCTCGTCCTCTTTTTCCTCTTCAATGTCATCGATGTCGTCAAACACGAGGGAGCCATCATCACCCTTAACATCAGAGGTCTTTTTTACGGCAGGTGAGGCAGCTGGCGGCGCTTCCTCAATTTCGTCAAGATGATCGTCAGCAGCCACATTGGAGGCTTTGACAGGAGACTCGACGTCCCCCGCGCCGAAGGATTCTTGCGTGTCCACGGGATCAGCTTCTAATTCACTGCCCTCTTCGACGGCCTCTGACGCATTCCCTCGGTCTAAGGTTGCGCTTTCAGGAGGAATAAACTCGAACGTCATTGCTTCATCAGTGCCCGAATCGGTCACAAAGTCAAACTGATCATCAAATGAAAGTTCGGTGAAATCTGCAGTATCCGCTGCACCAGTGCCTTCGGCGTCGCGTGGATTTGCAGCTTCCTCACGCCGCATCTTTTGTGAGGCTTCCATTTGAGCTTTGAGCCGAAGCATACGAGCAGCCGCATCCGCGTGGGTTTCAAGGAAGTTTTCCATGTAAGATTTCTTCGGTGCATAGCTTTTAACAAGGGATGCAAGTCCCTGATCAATTTGGGAGAATGTGGCAACTAAAGGTTTTATCTTGTAACCTGTGAAGAAAGCGAGCTGTCTGATGACATCTTGATCGAGGGGATCGGGAACTGCAACCGTTAGAACGCCTCCTTCAAGGGTTAAGGGTAAAACCCCCAAACGTTCGATTAGTGCCGAGTCTAAGGCGGCTGAGGCGGATGGTGTCACTTCACCAGTAAGATCTTTTGAGGCAAGGCGAAAGTGAGTCCGCTCTACCAAAAACCGCGATAGTTCTTCCTCGCTTAAAATGCCAAGGGCAATAACCCCCCTCGCAAAGGATGAAGCGCTGGAACCGCTCATATCCTTGATCGTTCGACGGTCTGATTCGGTTAATAGACCTTCATCGACTAGCAAACGGCCGAGACCAGAAGATCCCATGATTCAGCCCTTTATAAAAAATAAATTGGTTAGCATGACTCCTTACGGTGTCAAAAAATCGATAACCTCAAAAAAAGGTCGAGTCTAATCATTCTTTTAGATATATTACCATACGACGTGGTGAAAAAGTACCATCCATAGAAAGATGGTAAAACTTAAAAATATGGTTAGAGATTTTTATCGGTGTATTTTGAGTGGAAGTATTGATTGGAGGAGTTAAGAAAACATGAGTACTAAAAAGATCAATCAAAAAGAGCTAAAGGCTCCAGACGTATTTCAATCGAGAGCGTTAGGAACATTGCTATGGTTTGATAAAAACAAGTGGAAGTTCTTAATTGGAGCTATTCCTATTGTAGCGATTGTGATTGGCTGGTTTGCTTGGAATTCATTCCAGGAATCCAGGTCACAGAAGCGTCTTTCAGTCCTTGCAACGGTCGATCAGACTTATGAAAGTGAGGGGAAGGGCATCGAAGCGAAGAGATCGGTTCTTATGAAGGAAATCGACGATCTTCAGAAAACCGCAAAGAAGCCTGACAAAGACGCAAAAGATGAGCCACAACTTGATCTTCAAAGCGCCAAAAAGAAAGAGGAACTTGAAAAGTCGATTCGTGCTCTAAAACCAGATCGTCAGAAGTCTCTGAAAGAATACCGGGAATTTTATACGAATTATCAAGGGACCAAGGAAGGGTGGATCGCGGCCCTGAAAGCTACCGCGATCCTAGTGG
>CAILAO010000075.1 GCA_903832105.1 uncultured Pseudomonadota bacterium
GTAATGTGAAGTATTATCGAGACTGCGACCGCACGATAGTCATATGAAGCAAAACCACGAACACGCTGAACAATTTGGAAGCAGCAAAAATCGTCAACCAGCTAAACGCGGGAAAAACCAATTATGTCTATTGACACTACACTTATTTCTAACGACTCTACTTTGCCTTTTTATGAGTTGCGAAAAGAAGAAAGATTCGGAAGTAGCAACAAACAAAAGCACAAGTACTAGCACCGAAAAAACAGGCACCGTCGATGTTAACGATACATCGACTGATACGGTTGCAGATACAGGTTTGCAGGTAGGCGTCACTCCGGCGACGGGAGATACTATTATGATGACTGGTCATCTCACGCTTGGGACAAACTTGATGGAAGGCGCTCGCCCGAATAAAGTCGTGGCGCTACCTTTAACGGACAATTCTTTATCGGCATATGGAGACCTTTCAAACATCAAGAAGATCATGACGGTTGACATTGGTGAGGACGATATATTCAGCATCGAATTACCTAGTCTAAGTATCGAAGAGCAGTTAAAAACATGCGAGAATGCTGACGGGTCCATAGATGTTGAAAAACTTAGTGC
Organism: uncultured Pseudomonadota bacterium; assembly: GCA_903832105.1. GTDB lineage: Bacteria > Bdellovibrionota_B > Oligoflexia > Oligoflexales > CAILAO01 > CAILAO01. Next base: position 586 of record CAILAO010000075.1, read on the forward strand.
ATTAGTTCCACCGGACGGTATCAGCATGATGGGTATTGATAAGATGAGTCCAGGTGAGCTTCAAAAGGCTTGGCCCGAGTTGCTGGCATTTATGAGAGAGGAAACGGGTGGTCATACATGGGTATTGGCCAGCATGATTTCGTCCGGGAGCCGATTTGGGGAGGCGAAATCCTTTAAGTTTATCGGGCTACCGGCAAGGGGAAATAATTTCATCAATATACCTGCAGAAAAAGCGAAAGGAAATATCGGTCTCGGAGAAATCCAGACGACTGGCGATGATGCAAGCAGCGCTCTCGCTGCGACAAGTGAAGTGTTTGAATACTCAGATGCTGCAATTAACGAGATTGCCAAGACTAACGCCGCTCTGAAAAGCGTTAAAAACGGATACGCCAATTCTGATGACGATGCTACATACACTTATTCATCACAGTTATGGTTTTGGTTTAAGGACAAAGCCGGTGCCGAGGGGATTAATGAGATTAAAAACAAATACAGTACTCCAACTAACATGGAATATACGGGCTACGACGTTATTGTACAGCCAGGTGGAACAGCGCAATTAACTGCTGAATCGATGTGTGATCCTCTTAACCTGAATTATCACACTTTGGAATTAGCCCCTCCAGCGGGGACCACAGTCACAATTAATAAGAGCGAAGAGCCTACTCCCGTATTCGAGGACTCCACCGGCAAACGCGCTGATAACTCAAACATGGATGCCCTTTTCACATCGACTGCAAACGGTAATACCGTGAAGAGTTGCATGAATTATGGTACGAACACAACCGGGGCTATGTATATTTCCACATTTACCGGTGAGCAAAACTACTCCATTTGGCAGTGGGGAACATCTAAAGGATTTAAGGGAGAGATTCCATCTGGTTACTGGACACTTTATAAAGACCGTGCTGCTGTTGCTCATTTTGATCTTGCAACCGCTAAACCGGTCGATGCCAACGGAAAGCCACTCATTTATGTTCCTGATCTGAAAGTCACGACCGATGAGAGTGGGAAAATCTTGAAATATGAAATCAGATTTAATGGCCTTTGGGACAGCGAAAATGGCTTCCAGCCCTTGCAAAGTCTGGAGGCGCTTAATGAGGTTGTTAAAAAGGTTAGGGTGTCACTATTCGGATCCGGATATATGGCGAACGACCAAGACATGCAAGCTAATACGGACATGATCTTTGAATTGAAAGAGCCGACGGAAAAAGATTGGTACTTCTACGGATCAGCGGGCACGCACGGATGTGCGGAGGGAACCAGTTGTATCGCAAATAGTATTGCCATCTGGTACGAAATGTATGGCAACCAATATTCGATGAATTGGACTTCTTTCCCTTAATTTCAATGGATTAGGAACGGAGAGAGTGGGGTTCTAAAGATTCGGCAAGGCAACATCTTGTTATCATTAATTTAGCAATAATTTCAAAATATTAATTTTCCCGTGCCATCCCTGACCATCCTTGCTAATCCTTCTACAGCCGTCCCAATCACTTCCAACATCACTTCCAACGTGGGCCAATCGAGAGAGTTTCTTGGGCTCATTTTGACCGGAAAAAATTCACTTGTCAGCTAGCAGGACGGCTAGAAAATAGGCACACGAATAAGACTCAAGATGTTATTCAAAATTTGAAATGATATGCTTTTTGAAGAGAGGGAAAAATATGCCGGTAGAAAGAAAAAAAACAACCTCGGGTGGAGAGATAATTATTTATTCTGGAAATGGTCCTAACCAAATTGATGTCAGGCTGGATGGCGAAACGGTGTGGTTGAATCAGTCTCAAATAGCGGATCTTTTTGGTAAAGATGTCCGAACAGTCAACGAGCATTTAGGTAATATATATAAAGAACAGGAGGTTACGAAAAAAGCAACTATCCGGAAATTCCGGATAGTTCAAAAAGAAGGCGATCGGAAGGTACAGCGGAACGTTCAGCATTTTAACCTGGATGTTATTATTTCGGTTGGTTATCGCGTCAAATCCAAACAAGGCACAAAATTCAGGATTTGGGCCAATAAGGTGCTCAAGGAATATCTTGTAAAAGGATATGCCATTAATGAGCAACGCCTAAAGTCAAAAATCGAAAAGCTTACTGAACTCCAAAAAACAGTAGATCTCTTGACTTCGTTGATTGAGAGGAGGGAATTAAAAGACGGTGAAGCAACAGGGCTTCTCAAGGTGATTCGAGACTACACATACGCGCTTGATTTGCTCGATCAGTACGATCATCAAGAGATTGAAATAACTGACACCAATAAGAAAGAAGCTTTTAAATTAACGTATGAAGAAGCACTCGCTGCTATTGAAGGGTTAAAGCGGCAACTTTCAGACGAAAGCCGAAAAGAAACCCTATTCGGAAAAGAAAAAGACGAATCGTTCAAGGGATCTCTTTACAATATTTATCAGTCTTTCGAAGGAAAAGCGCTGTATCCAAGCATTGAAGAAAAGGCAGCGCATCTTCTTTATTTCGTCATAAAGAACCATAGCTTCATCGATGGAAACAAAAGAATCGCCGCCTTCGTTTTTATCTGGTTCTTGGAGAAAAACTTCTATCTTTATCGCCTCAATGGCGCAAAGAGGATAGAAGATAACGCGCTTGTTGCGATTTGTTTGATGATTGCTGAGAGCAGGCCGCAAGAAAAAGAAATCATAATCAAGTTGGTTGTAAATTTGATCAACCGAAGGAATTGAAAATTGGGAGCAAAACGTCATTGCCATGATATCTAAAATCAACATCAAAAAACTGGTAACCAAGGGCATGATGCATGTGTAGAAGATTACGCCGCATCACGTGACTGCAAATGTGCCTCAATGAATATTTTGCAGTCTCGTTTAACACCAAATTCAAAAATTCTTGACGTTGGATGCGGAGCAGGAATTCCCATCACGCGAGTGTTATCTCAGGCACATCAAGTCACGGGAATTCCATCCGCTCATATTGGCGCAGAAAAACGAATAGGGACTCCAAAAAATGAACACTTTTTAACCGAACTTTCACCATTAATCGCTTATGGTTTGAGTTCGAGACAAATGTCACTTCCATCGTCACTTCCAATCAGATCTTTTTCGTGTTTGAAATTGATTGGATAACCGATGCGAGCGGAGACGCCGAAGATTGGGTATTTAGATGTTTTATCAAGGTGTTACAAAAAGGAACGGAGAGAGTGGGATTTAAACGCCCTCTCCCGCAACCGTTTGATAAAAAACAAAATATTTTTGATATCAACATTTTAACATCCCGCTTCATCCCGGCTCGACTTACCAGATCCTTTACCAGGCCACCCAATCACAGACAAATCACAGACAAATCACAGACACATTTAGGCTGTCTTTAATTGCTTTTTTAGTTTGGCCAATTCCTTTTCGATTCTATCAAGGCGTTCCGTTTCTTCACTTTTTAATTCAACGGCCTTTCTCAATAGCCTATTTAACAAAGTTTGATAAGGGACACCAGATTCGTCCGAATAAGCCTTTAATTGCGAAAGAATATCCTCGTCCAAATTTACTGTAATCTTGATTTTCTTTGCTTTCCGCATGGCAGAACGCATCTTTTTAGTTCCTTGAACATCGAGGATCAAATCATTTAGTTTTGGCTGTTTCATGATAAAACCTCCTAAATTTTCTCCATTCTGCGCAACCTATGATTCTGAGTGCTTTCCCGCGCTTTGTAAACCATATAGTCAAGATCCTTCCATTGGCAGATTTTCCAATCCAAAAGAATCTCTTTTCGGAAACGGAGTGAACTCGGTCGACTAACTGGATACCGTTGGGATCTTTGAAGCATTCAATTGCTTCTGTAAAACTGCAACCATGTTTTTGTTCGTTAGCTTTTTCTTTTTTAAAGTCCCACTCAAAATCCATAATCGCCTCTTAAAGCATATTATACATATTTGTATGTATAATGCCATATATTTTGAGTATAGGCAATTCAAACGCTATTTCTGATTGTTTGTAATTATCTCAAGTTCTATAAAAAACACTAGTTTTTTGAACGCTAGGTCGATTTAGCAAGAAGTCTGAGCCCGTAAGGGCGTAAAATCACAATTGCCAACACTACCTGGAAAGTAATGAATAAAAAAGTAACAGAGGAAGCGATGAAAAAAGGCGCTGAAGCAGCAATGAGCAAAGAGGGTGTCGTCTTAGCTATAAAAAATCTTTCTAAGCAGCTTGGCATCAACTTAACTAAGCGAAAAGCTTTGCAGGCTATACCGGTGATAGGAACTGCAGTCGGTGCAAGTGTTAATTCTGTATACATCAAAGATATTGGTTGGGCTGCTCGGCGGACTTATCAAGAACTTTGGCTTAAACAAAAATATCCGGATAATGATCCATTTCAAAGTATGAAAGAAGGAGCATAAGACAAATACAAAATGTCTTAGACGTAGTTCATGGAGATCCTTATCAATGGGAAGAAACGTATGGCACATGAAACTTTGAATTTTAGTTCGGAACCAAAGAGAATAAAAACTAAGATGTCTAAATCGTTCTACGTGGGTTAAGTTTAAATGTTACTTATACCGAAGAATTTCTCAAAATTTCTTTTTTAGCCCTCAAGCTGAAAAAGGCTTGCCATCGCTTTAGCAAAGGGTTAAGAAGACGCGCGTATTGGATGGATGATTTTGAAAAATTCATCAAAACAACGGGGGTGACGCGATGAAACAGTTTAACAAGGATGCATCTTTTTTAGCAAAAGATTTATTGGGTTTATTGGATGCCAACGCTATCACGAAAGATCAGACCTCTCGTGTGACGTCAGGAATATTTGATATCGATAAAAACATTGGTGGGTGGCAAAAGGGAGATCTCATCATTTTAGGATCAAGGCCCGCAGTCGGGAAGACAGCCCTTGCAACAAAGTTCGCGCTCGAAGCGGCAAAAGATGGCTTCGCAGTGGCTTTCTTTTCACTAGAAATGTCTGCGGAGCAGATGTTTACGCGAATTATAGCCGCAGAATCAGGTGTAGATTATTCTAAACTTCGAAAGAATAAACTTACGCCAAGGGAGCAATATCAAGTGGTGCACGCCACTCGGAGTACTGGCTGTCTTGAAGAAAGGTTGATAATCGGAGAGGGGTTTAGTTCTGTTCAAACGATACAAATAGAATGTGAAAAGTTAAAAAAGGATAAACGTCTTGATCTCGTCATCATCGACTATCTGCAGCTCATGGGATCATCGGAATTAGATGAAAAGCAGAGCTTCGATGAAATTGCTAAGAATCTAAAAACGATGGCAAAGACACTTGATGTGCCGGTTATCCTTCTATCACAAGCTACAAAGATAACTGAGAGCCAAAATGGAGAAGCTTTGGCTGGACCTTTTATTGATATTGCAGATGTGGTTTTACATGTTCGTCATGCTAAGGATGCCGAAGAAATCGAGGTCGTCATTGCTAAGAATAGGCATGGGGCGATAGGTAACGTTGAAGTACGCTTTAACGCCAATACCCTCTCATTTTCTGAGATAGAGTCTTAACAATCCTTAAAGAGACTGCCGAAAAATTCTGGCGATGAGAGTAAACCCTTCAGATATTGATTGAGCTATGGGTCTAAAAAAGATCAAAAATAGTCAGGGGGTATCTCTTTCTATTTAAGATTTCTTAACCGCGGGACTTATGGGCAATGTACCTTGTTGGGACATGCGTAAAGCGAATACCGAGGTGTAAAAATCGTGAAGAAGGTCTGGCTAGCTTTTTCTGACATAGTTTCGACGGCGAA
>CAILAO010000076.1 GCA_903832105.1 uncultured Pseudomonadota bacterium
AAGAGCTGGGAGAAAAAGATATGACTTTTATTTTATCATCTCTCAAGAAATACGGACTAGCAAGAATTGAGGAAGCCTACCGGTCTGTAATGGATCAACCGAACGACAAAATCCGGCATAGAGGTGCATATTTCAATAAATTATTAACCCTTTAAAAGATACTAAATGATACCCAAATGGCAAAAAATGTAGACATAAAAAATGAAAAATACCAGAACGCAATCCGCTTAAAATATAGTGATTTCACTTATTCAGAGATTGCTCAACTGCTAAAAGTCTCTCACGTCAGTGTAAAGAGATGGTTTAGATCGGACGGTTTGCTTAAAGACGAATACGAACGGTATGAAAAAGAAAGAAATAAAGTTCGTGACAAAGAGACTGATACAGTCCTAATGAAACACGCCGAAGTCGCATCAAAAATGTTGGTTAGTCTTATGGGTGCTAAAAGCGATACCATGAAATTCCGAGCGGCCAAAACTATTCTTGATTTTGTCCGAGGTCCGGCTGGAGGCAGAGACGATGACTACAACGATGAGGAATATAAAAGAAGTAGTCGTCAAATAGAGGAAATTTTAGAGAAATACAAGAGAAAACAAGCTGTGGGCAACTCGAGCTTAGCTTGTCCCCCGAAATAGAGTATGTTGTGCTTGAAAGCTAAGTCTAAAATTATCAACCAAAATTAAAATGAAAATAATATGGAACATGCATTAATTTACTGCCGAGTCTCAACCGAGGAACAGGCCGAGGATGGCCACCACTCCCTTGCGACCCAGCTCAAGCTCTGCAAACGAGCGATCGAGGAAAGTAACAAATTCAAACTGATAGACGACGGCGTTTTTGAAGACCCAGGCCGATCAGCCACCAATATGAATCGGCCAGGTCTGCAAGACATGCTACTTAAAATCCAAGACGACAAAACAATCAGGGCGGTTTTTATTCAAGACACTGACCGACTAGCCAGAAACGCTCTTGATCACATGCAGATCAAAGCGATCATGAAAAAGCATGATGTCGAACTGTTCTCTGTCTCCCAGCCAGGCATTACCGACAGCCCCGAGGGAAACTTTATGGACTTGGTTATTGCCGGTGTGAACCAACTCCAATCACAAATCACTTCCAGAAAAACCTTGAAAAGTCTTGAGCTAAAATTCTGGGACGGATGGTGGCCGACCGGTGTGGCTGTCGGATATTTAAATGCTGGCGAACCGGACGATGAGAAAAAGAGAATTATTATTGTAGATGAGGAACGAGCACCACTTATTCAAGAAGCATTCAAAATGTATGTGACTGGAGATTATTCAGTCTTTGAAGTTCGTGACGCTTTATACAAAAAAGGTTTTAGAACTCACGCCGACAAACGACTGGCTCACAGTAAGATGATCGAGATACTAAAAAATCCTTTTTACTACGGCGAGATGAGGTGGCGAGGATTAGTTAACACTGGAAAACACAAACCACTTATAGATAAAGATTTATGGGAACGGGTCCAACTGGTTATGGCCGAACATAATCGCTATGCCTGCCGACGTCAAAAATTCAATTTCATTTTGCGAGGTCTGACTTTTTGTGCCAACTGCGGACAAA
>CAILAO010000077.1 GCA_903832105.1 uncultured Pseudomonadota bacterium
CCCCTCCGCCGAAGAAGTTTTGGGAAATCGAAACGTAAAACTGAAGTTAACAGCAGTCGGTACCTTCCCGGAGGGCCTTACAGGATTTTCACGCTGGTACGTCTATGCCATGCTACCAGAAACTTCTTGCCAAGACGCCCTAGAGGCCGTCGAAGTTATGTTTACTTCCTCGATGGATGGATTTGAATTGGAAGGAACTATTGCAAGCACTCTGGAACTCCATGTTGATACAAGTAAGTTGACTGACTTTCACTATAAACTTCATGGTGGTCACTTTGGCTGCCGAGTCAGCGCTGTTCCCTACAGCTACTCACCAGAGCTTCTAAATGGCCCTTTCACAGTCCGCAGAACGCTTAGCGACGGTTCTGATATCCAAATCACATTAAGCACCAGCGCGGACTCTTATGCCCCTATTCGAGAAATTTCAGGCTATGTTATCGATTCTTTTATCGCTGCTGAGGATGCGGGATTTTGGAAACATTCCGGTATCGATTTTTCGGCGATCGAAACGGCCCTAAAACGCAATCTATCCGACGGCAGAGTGGTTATGGGGGGGTCGACCATTACCATGCAAACCGTAAAAAACCTTTTCCTTTCCCAAGAACGAACCATTGGGCGTAAAGTCGAAGAATTATTTCTATCATGGTATCTTGAGGGCATCTTGTCCAAGGAAAGAATCCTCGAAATTTATCTAAATATTATCGAAGTAGGGCCTCGTCTCTATGGCATCACCAATGCCGCCAAACACTTTTTTGATAAAACTCCGTCCGAACTCAATCTCATAGAGGCATCTTACCTGGCATCGATTCTTCCAAGCCCCGTTAAAAGATATAGAAACTTCTGTAACGGCTATGTCGAACCAGGCCTCGACAAACTGATGAAGAATCTTGTGAAACGCATGTATGACTGGAACTATATTGGAAACGCAACCTACAACGAAGCCATGACAAGGCCAGTTCAATTTCGGAATGACACACGCCGTTCCATTGCGGATTGTCTATCAAAAATTGCTCGTTCGGAGTAATAAAGGACAATTGACGATAAGATATCAGGACTATCATGAAATCGTTGCTGCTAAAACTTACTCTCCCATTTTTGCTCACCTTGCTTTATTCGCTAGGCATGGCAAGATGCACTCATATAAAAGAAATGCTTGGGATTGAATACATTCCTCCCACCATCGTCCTTCAAAATATCGAGATTAAGACAGTCTCACTTGAGAGTATTAGTTTTTTCGCCATCCTCGAAATCCAAAATCCCAATCGCTTTTCAATCAAGTGTCAACGGCTTAATTATGAACTGGTCTCTGCAAAGGAGCTCCTTGCCCACGGTCTTAATGAAACCCCAATAGCAATCAAGGCGGAGGGGCGCTCGACGCTAAAAATGCCAGTCACCTTGAACATACAAAGTTTGTTAGGACTCGCAAAAAAAATTGCCTCCAAAGAAAAGGATACAAAAATCCTTCTAAAAGCTGTTGGAGAATTCGATACACCTATAGGTCAACAAGAGTTGACGTTTGAGGATGAAATTCCACTTTCAAAGATCCTCAAGTAGATTCTGCCGAAACATTCCTTTTCAGCAAAACTTATCCCGAGTGTAGCGAAGAGATCTCAACAAGACTCATTCTTTTGAAATCAACTCCCCTCCCCTTACATACTCTTCCGAAATCACGAAGCTCGTGACATACCGCCTCGATCTCGAACATCCCTCAACATCTCAAAACATCACTATTTTTGACGCCTTTTTTACTCATTTTCAAACACTGAAACTGTCAAAACTCTAAACATCTTGAACCTTTTGCCGACAAGACCCTATGAAATCGCCGGCACGACCAAGGAGTCCTGCTTGTCCTAAACCGATGGTCTAGGGAGATTCAGTCATGAAAAAGATTCTTACTTTTTTTGCGTTTATTGCAGTCACGGGCTTAGCCGCTGACAAAAACAGCCTTCTCTCAAAAATGCAGAGTCGCTATCAAATCATGGGTGTCATAGTCGATCATTCTGTTGGTAGACAGGGGCGGGAAATTGCTGTCATCAAAGACACCGAAGTGGACAAAACAGCCATTGTAAAAACAGGAGATCGCTTTCCATTTGAGGCGTTTGGAAAATCTTTTTATATCAATGAAATCACGAAAGATCACGTGCTGATCGGCGATTCAGAAGGACAGGTAACCTTGAGACATCCAAACGGCCGCAACATGGACACCGACAAAAAAGATGACGAACTACTCACTGTTCAACCGGGATTTGAGGACGAGGATCAAGAGCAGATCATCGACCAAGATTTCCTCGAAAGCTATTGGGAATCTCAAGCTACTCTTTTATCTGAAGAAGAAGATCACCGATCTACAGAGCAGGACGGGCCGCAAACATTACCACCTCCAGTCGAAGCGCGGCCATTATCGCAAGTAATTCCTCCAGCAACGGACGTCGTAAATAGAAATCCCGTTCGAACGATCAACGTCCATGACCCGGATTTCGACATTCAAGCAGATCGCGTTGACGATACATCTGGCATGGAAGAAGAGGATGGCTCCATCATAATCGCTGGAGAAGAACCACGGTTAAATGACTAAACCACCTACACTGTAAAACTTATTGACAGGAGGGCGAGAAAACAATCTTTAATTATAACGTTTCAAATTTACAGGGATAATCTTTCTGTCCTAAATATTTAAAATAATGTTCCGATCTACCTTGAGGAGGCTGGAGGGACATAAACTTTAGGGGGAACTTTATAGTGCCATTACGACTGATCACAATGATGATGCTTTTTTTTGCGGGGACCTACCCGACGTTTCTCGCCGCAAAGGAGTACCAACACATGTATCGCAGCGCCTACTTTCTGGGACGTGGCGATACCGGCATAGCTACCGCGGACAATGAAGATGCGATTTTTTATAACCCGGCGGGATTAGCTTACGGAAAGGGAATCTATAAGAAGATGGTCCTCCTCTCTCCAATGGTCGAGCTATCATCTTCGACGCGAGACATGGGTCGAAGACTTGCTGTCGAAGAAAACTCTCCCGTCGAGACATTCCGTGAAAATGTCGGCAAACCACAGCATCTCGGACTCTATAACTTTACGGGTCTCATTTTAAGGCGTGCAGCTTTTGGGGCATTC
>CAILAO010000078.1 GCA_903832105.1 uncultured Pseudomonadota bacterium
AGTTTGCCAGTCATCATTTTTCTTATGTGTAAGTTCGACAATATCGGTTGGCAGGGCGTCATGGAGTTTGGGAGGCGGTCTCCTGCGAATAGTCTTCACCTTTCCCTCTTCGGTGTACTGGATCGTATAAGGTTTTCTGTCAAACTTAATAGGGTCCATTGGCCCTTTGTCTCCTCCCGTTGGACGCAAAATAGACGGCAGTTCAGGTTATCCTTCCCTGCGGCCTTGTTCTCGGTAACTTTCAGAAATAATTAAGATTATTTTTATTGGTAATGTCGAAAAAAACAAATTTTTCGTGCTTAGTTCTGGATGCTAATAAGGGGTGGGAAAATGACTTTTCCTAGATAATTTCGCGTCCTGCGATATACCCGGTACTTCTGGTATTACAGCCACAAGTCCTATTTCCGGCCGATTCAAACAGTGCGCCGCATGAGATGCATTGACGAACTTTGATTCGAATGGGAGAAAGATCGGCTAAACGTCTCGCATGGTTTTTCAATTCGATGTCTTTTATGACGGAAGGGGGAAGACGTTTGACTTTATTGGATTGAAGACCTCTTGTGGTATCTTCCAAAACCATACGTTCACCTCTTAGACAGAATTTAGTTCGTTATCTAAAGAACCTACTTCACCATCGATTGAGGGGCCCAATGATCACATAGTTTTCTTTTTTTGTCAAATTCCCTAAATGAATCTTGGTAAATTCTTAGGTTTTTAACAAATTGATCTCGCACTTACGATAAAATCTTTCTATCTTCATCTGTATCTGTGTGCATCGTACTTTGCCAGGGTAGCATTCATGATCGGATCGGATATTCTTTTCCAATTTCTTATACTTATCGGTGCTGCAACCGCCGTTGCGACGCTATTTCACTACGTCAAGCTCCCCACAATCATAGGCTTTATCGCAGCAGGTGCCCTCGTTGGACCCTATGGGCTTGGGCTTGTTAGTTCGGTTCCCGGGGCTAAGCAGCTTTCTGAAATTGGCGTTCTATTTTTAATGTTCAGCATTGGTCTTGAATTTTCCCTTCGCCGCATCCGTGACTTAAAGAAGGCTTTACTGGGACTTGGTGTGGGGCAAGTTATTTTGACGTCTTTTTTGTTCGGCGTGATTAGCTTGGTCCTATTTAAAATGCCGCCTGTTCATGCGCTTTTTGTAGGCTTTCTGATTTCGCTTAGTTCAACAGCCATCGTTATGAAACTGATGCACGAAGCTCGTGATCTTGAAACACCTTATGGTAATGCCACCGTAGGAACGCTGATATTTCAGGATCTTGCCTTTATCCCTGTCATGCTTGCCCTCCCTCTTTTGGGTGGCTCAGGTATCGAAAGCGTATCTCTTTTTTCTCAGCAAAGATTGGAGATTTGGGCTCTGAAGTTTATCGTCTTGACAGGAGGGCTTTTTCTAGCTGGTAAGTATGTGATCCCATTTGCGTTTGAGAAAATCATCAAGACTCGCAGTAAAGAACTATTCTTTTTCGCCCTTATTCTCCTTTGTTTCGGTGTTGCTGTCGCCATGGGGCGGTGGGGCGGATCTTATTCGCTTGGGGCATTTGTTGCGGGGGTTATTATCGCAGAGTCCAGTTATGCTAAGCAGGCGATCGCCGACGTTTTGCCAATGAGGGATAATTTTTTGGGTCTGTTTTTTACCTCGATCGGCATGCTCATCGATCTTAATTTCTTTATAACGCATGCCCATTGGATTTTGCTTTTTTTGCTTCTAGTCATGACAGTCAAGTCAGGTGCCATCTACGGAGTTGCTCGTTTTCTTCGCTATCCTGTTTCCATCGCTCTGGTGACCGGACTTATTTTGAGTCAGGTGGGTGAGTTTTCATTTGTACTCGCCGAAATGGGACGTCAAATTGGTGTTTTAAAAGAAAAGGAGCTTCAGTACTTTTTTGCTATTTCTGTCTTGTCCATGATTAGCACACCGTTTTTATATAAACTCGCACCCCGATTCGCTTTTGACACCGCTTATCATTCGTTGGGACTACTCAAAAGTAAGGGGGTTTTTTGGAACGCTGAAAAGACTTCCGAAGAAAAAAAGACGCTTTCTTTTAACTGCCACACCGTGATTATTGGTTACGGCGTGGCCGGTCGTAATTTGTCTTCAGTTTTGAAAACCCTGGAAATTCCCTACTCAATCATTGAAATGAATTATGAAACTGTGACGAGAGCCAAGAAAAAGGGCGAGCCGATTTTTTATGGCGATGCGAGCCGGGAAGATATTTTGTTGACCGCTGGGATCCAGACAGCGAAACTCGTCGTCATTGCGGCTTCAGGTGCAAGCATTACACCGCAGGTGTTAAGAACGGTTCGTACGCTTCGTCCTGATGTAGAAATCATCGTGCGGACTCAGTATTTGCGTGAATTAGAGAATCTTCCGAAGGATAGTTCCGCTGATGTCGTTGTCGCGGAGTTTGAAACAACACTTGAAATTCTCGCGCGATCGCTGACGATTTACGGTGCTCCCTCTCAAAAAATTCACAAGTTTTTAGCTGAGGCAAGACGCAGTATTGGCAAAGGGTCGCAATCATTCAACATACCGGCATCAGTCAGACGAAGCCTTGAACTTCCAGCATGGGAAGCCTTAGCCAGTATCAGGCCGTTTAAAATTGAAGAAGGATTTGCGGCCGATGGGCAAAGCATTGCGAAAATCAATCTCAGACGTTTGTCAGGTGCTTCAATCGTGTCTGTTTATAGACCGCTAAGCGGCACGACCATTCCAGATGCTGATTTTTTACTTCTAGCAAATGACATCATCAATCTGATTGGGACACCGCAAGCGATTAAAGCTGCGGAAGACATTTTGCACGGAGGCCCCCCCTCTACTTAGATTCTGTCTAAAAAGTCTAAGATCAAGGCGGCAAGGAAAAAATGACTAGACATAACTTGCTGGTTAGGCGAGGAATTTTTTTTGAAGCCAACGCAGAGATTGGGCTTTTTAGACAGAATCTACTTAAACGAGATCTCTAAAGGGTATCACCGAGTCGATGCTGGACTCGCCGAGTAGAAGAGCTAGTAGGCGATCAAATCCTAGTGCATTGCCACAAGACGGTGGAAGCCCTGTCTTTAGAGCTTTATAGAACGCCTGATCCTCGGCAAAAGGTTCTTTTCCGAGTAAATGACGGCGCCTTAAGGCCTGTTTAAACCGCGTTCGATTTTCTTCCTCAGTCAGCAATTCCAAAAATCCGTTGCAGAGTTCGATACGGCCAACATAGATTTCA
>CAILAO010000079.1 GCA_903832105.1 uncultured Pseudomonadota bacterium
GGATCATCGGCTGAAGCTTGTCAAACTCAGGGCCAACTTTGGTCAGACTGCCGGTGTCGCTGCGGGTATTGATCACGCTAGTGGAGACATCGTTATTCCTATGGATGGTGATCTTCAGCATGCCCCCGAAGATATTCCTAAGTTTCTTGAAAAAATCGCGGAAGGATATGACATCGTCAGCGGCTGGAGACAAAAGCGAGTGGATGGTCTTATCTTGAGGCGTATCCCATCGATGATTGCAAACCGGCTGATGAAGTATTTATCGGGAATTGATCTTCACGATTTTGGCACGACTTTTAAGGCATATCGACGTGATGTGATTCAGCATGTGAGGCTTTACGGGCAGTTTCATCGGTTTATTCCTGTCCTTTGCCGGAGTGTCATGAAGCTCAAAATTACTGAGATCCCGATTCAGAATATTGTGCGTCCATTAGGAAAATCGAATTATGGACTTTGGCGGACGTTTACTGTTTTCTTTGATCTTATTCGCCTAAAATTTTTAATGAGCTTCTTTAGCAGACCGCTTCAGCTTTTTGGCACTATCGGTGTATTCCTAATCATGTTAAGCGGACTTATCGCGCTTTACATTATTTACCAGCGGATCGTTTGGGGCAGCACTCTCGCAGTCCTTGGGTCGTCTATCTTTCTCCTTGCGATATCGCTATTTTTAACGGGCCTTCAAATGATTTTTTTCGGTTTGCTCGCAGAGCTTATGGTCAAGCTACATTACGAAGGGAACAAAGTTCGATGCTATGTCGTTGGTGAACTAGTAGGACATTTTCCGAAGCCCATTCACGGTAGTCAAAAGACTCTTTCTTGAGTGCGTTAGGCGAGGGGTGGGTGAATAGAATGGATACCGAGAATAATGTCAGCAACTTTTCAGAGCAGGAAATAGCTTCAATTGAGAAGTGTGCAAATGAGTTGAGTCTGTTAAGACAAGCCTTTGACATCAAACGTTACGAATTTCTTCCGCAAGATTATGCTGTGATGAAGAATAGCCTGTCGCAATTAGGGAAGTATGTTGATAGCGCCCAACCCGTAACTTTTTCAAGCCATCGACGGTTATTGGGGCCGGTAATTATTAAGGTCAAAAATCTAATCGCAAAAGCGCTACACCCCATTTTGCGACAGTATTTTATGCGTCAGATAATGTTCAACAGTCATGTGTGGAATATGGGTTCCATGATGGCAATACTTGAAGAACGAATGATTGCATTGGAACAACAAGTAAAAGAACTTAAACAAATGAGATAGTGATATGAAGACCAGGCCTTCGCGAATTGATCAATTCGTCGCAAGTTTTATGCCTCGAGACGCCATTAGTACTGAGTGTGATCTTATGAGGCACATGATCAACGAACGAGGCTATGGCAGTGAAATTTTTTCTGAACAGTGGCATCAGGTATTTGATAAATATTGCAACCACCTGTTCAACTATGGAGCGTTGGCTGATAACGAGAAGAACATTGTGATTAGTCATTACTCGATTGGTAGCTCGATGCCATATTTTCTCAAGGGAATAAGGGCATTTAAAATAATACGTAATCATAATATTACACCGCCAAAATTTTTTGCTTGGGATAAGCAGCTCGGTCAATATTTTGAAAGCACAAAATATGGGCTTGCTCAAAGTGAGATGGTTTTTAATGGGGCCGATTTGGTTTGGTCAGATTCACTTTATAATGCAGAATCGTTTAATGTGCCTGAATCCAGGTCTATCGTTTTACCTGTCATTCGTGATTACGCAAGAATCTCTACGTTGAAGGATGTGGATGATCTCGCGAGGCGGCTCAATGACGGACGTAAAAACATCCTTTTCGTTGGGCGTATGACGCCAAATAAGGCGCAGCATGACTTGTTGTTTCTTTTGAAGCACATTCATACCCATATTGATTCTTCTGTCCGGTTGATTATGGTTGGTTGCCAAGCCTTACCAACATATGCGCCGATGGTTTTTGATTTGGCTCAAAAACTTGGATTTTCTGTAGACAAGGAGATAGGAAGCCCTCATGCAGATAAGGTCGATGTTCTTGCGCCCGGCTCAATTGACGAACGTGATATGGCTACATATTATCGCCACGCAGATGCCTTTGTTTGTTTGAGTGAACATGAGGGTTTTTGCGTGCCTTTAGTGGAGGCCATGTTTTTTGGTCTTCCGATTGTTGCACACGCTTCTTCGGCAGTTCCGGAGACTTTGGGAAGCGGTGGCCTGATTATCGATAAAAATGATCCAGTGACGACGCTTGCGGCCATGAAAGCGGTCTTGGGCGACAAGGGTTTTGCCGCTCAACTTAGACAAAAGTCTTGCGAGAGGGCAAAAGATTTCTCTTGGGTCACTCTGGGTAAGCTCTTTAGTAATGCACTGGCGCAGAGTATTGATTTTTTTGAGAAAACAGAATAAGCCATAAAAAAACACTGGAACTTTAGTGCAAGAGGGGCTTATCCTTAATTCATAAGTTCATAGTGATTAAGTAAACGCATTCAGGGAGTACATCTAATGAGAGTAAAGTTTTTGTCGATGTTAGCGAGTCTCTGTTTTTTCTCGTTCGGAGTATCTTTTATGGCTTTTGCGCAAAGTGATGTCATTTCGTTACCAGCACCTCGATACGATAGCACGATCTCGGTTGAAGTTGGCATGGCAAAAAGGGCGACTTTTCGCAATTTTCGCGGTACACCGCTCACGTTAGCCCAGGCGTCTCAACTCTTGTGGTCTGCGAATGGAAATAGACCGGGTCAACCTTCTCGAAAGGTTATTCCTTCCGCTGGAGCGCTTTATCCTCTGGAGATCTATCTTGTAGCAGGTCAGGGAACAGTAGGAGATCTTCCTGCGGGTATCTATAACTACGATCCATCGAACAACTCCCTGAAAATGACTGTTGGTGGTGATAAGAGGCAGGCTGTGGCATCGGCAGCTCTCTCGCAGATGTGGCTTTCTCAGGCTCCGGCGATTGTTGTTATTGCCGCAGTGTATGAACGCACAACGGTAAAATACGGAGAACGCGGCATACGATATGTCCACATGGAATCTGGATGTGCGGATCAAAACCTTTACCTACAAGCAATTGGGCTAGGTGTAAAGGCCGGTACAATCGGGGCATTCGATGATGACAGCGTTTCCGAGGCGATGAAACTTCCTTCGGATGTTAAGCCGCTCCTTCTTGTCGGAGTAGGTCAGTAATTAGATTTTGCCCCAGCAAAATCGTATCCCGAGGCCGCGATAGCGGCCGTGGGGATCTCGTGATTCCAACCGGGATTTTGCATTTAAGATCTACTGCGAAGCCCA
>CAILAO010000080.1 GCA_903832105.1 uncultured Pseudomonadota bacterium
GCTTTCTGCGTCGAAATCGGACGTCATGAGCATAAGTTGTTCGAGGGTCTTATCCAGTTCTAATTCTTGTGTCGTGGGAGCTTCGGATGTCGGAAGATTTTGGTCACTTTGCAACCCTGGATTACCTTGGATTGGAAGATTTTCTGGCATGACTCTGTCTCCTATCGCTTAAAATCGATCAATTTGCAGGTTTTTACTCGAAAACAACGGACTTAAGCTTAGCTTTTAGTCGCATGACAGCCGCCGTATGAAGCTGGCTGACGCGAGACTCGGTTACCTCCAAAATTCGCCCGATTTCTCTAAGGTTCAGTTCTTCGTAGTAATAAAGAGACAGCACGAGGCGTTGCTTTTCGGGCAATTCTTCGATGTAGTCAACTAAGAGCTGCCTCATTCCTTTGCTTTTTAACTGGCTGAATGGATTTTTGGTCCCAGCGTTTTCAAGACATTCAAGAAGACTCTTTTGATCAAATCGTGAAGGCCCACCGCTCAGTTCGTCTAGCGAGAGGAGTGTTACTGATTTAACCTTGGCGATCATCTCATAGTACTCATCAAGACTCATATTCAAGGCTTCTGAAAGTTCAGTATCGGTGACAGAACGACCGAAACGTTGTTCGAGTTCGGTATATACCTTTTCAATCCTCTTGGCTTTATCTCTAATAGAGCGTGGGACCCAGTCTTGAGAGCGAAGCTCGTCTAGCATTGCACCGCGAATTCGAAATTCAGCATAGGTCTTGAATTTATTGTCACGGCTTGGATCGTACTTTTCGATGGCGTCCATCAGACCAATGACACCCGCGCTAATGAGATCATCTATGTCGATGTTGGATGGTAAGCGACCTGCTATCCTTTGCGCGACAAAGCGGATAAGCGGTGCATAGTCCATAATCAATTGATCGCGTAGCTTTCCATCGACACCTTGAATTTCCTGCTTGTAGCGTTTGACTAGTCCCTTCATTGAACATTCTTCCCTATATGAAGATGTGTTACTGCGCGGAAAAAATCCGGTCTGCTATCTAAATATTTCTTTCAAATAATCCATCTGAGTCTGCATCGACCAAAAGATGTTCCCAGAAATTTCGATCACCACTCCGCTCAGTTTCTGATCGCGAAAAAAGCTTTCTTGCCGCATCGTTCCAGGCCTGCCCTGCAATTGTAAATGTAGAAAACTCAGAAGCGGCTTTTCTCCTCATAATCGACTGCTGCATCTGCGGATCCATCGGAACGTGTCCCAAATAATCTACCTCTGCCCCCAAAAACTTTTTTGCAACATCTGCGATTCTCGTTGCTACTTTAATTCCCTCTTCGGGCAACCTAACGAGATTAACAAGCAACGAAAACTGTTTTCGATCGTACTCCTCAGCTAAAACCTTAATGAGAGCGTAAGCATCAGTCATAGCGTGCGGTTCCGGCGTTGTTACAACCACGATTTTGTCTGCGGCTGCATTGAGGTGCAAAACATTGGGAACAATACCCGCGCCAGTATCAATCAAAAGAAGATCCGTTTGAGCATCAAGGCTTTCAATCTCATCGAGAATATACTGTCTTTGAACGTAACTCAGTTGTGCAAGCGACGAAATCCCAGAGCCAGACGGAATCAAACGAATTCCCATTGGACCGTCGATGATGATTTCTTTCATGCTCACATGACCATTTAAGACATCACTTATATTGTATCGAGCCTGGAGGCCGAGAACAACATCCACGTTGGAAAGACCCAAATCACCGTCCAGAATGATGGGAGATTTTCCCATCCGACGAGCTGCAATGGCGAGATTGACGGTTGTTAACGTCTTACCAACACCTCCTTTGCCGCTTGATATACTCACAACAAATGGGTTTTTCCCTTTGCCCTTTGGTGCTTTGCGTGTTGAATGCGCTCCAGCTTCCTTCGCCTTAATCGTGTTTGAACTTTGTATGTCTGTCACGATGACGATTCTCCCTACAAGTGTATGCAAAAATGTTTAAAAAACCAAAAAACAACATCAATTCAGACCACTAAACATGGCGTTATAAGCCAAATATTCTCTCTACAACGCGTTCGCGCGTCGCTCGTTCTATGTCATCCGGAACTTCCTGACCCGTGGAGAAAAAGCTTAGCGGTAATGACCATCTCTGAGAAATGTTGAAGACAGATCCAAAACTCCAACTATCATCCATTTTAGTGAAAACTAGACTTTGAATTCCCGTCTGCGAAAAACATCTCACTGTGCGGTCCATTTGTTCCTCCTTATCCGTGACAGAAAGAACAAGATGTATGTCGATGGGAAGTTCGAGTTTTCTGAGGGCCTCAAGTTGACCACTCAGTGAGGTATTTTTCGAACTGTATCCCGATGTGTCGATGAGGACGAGTTCAATATCTTTGTGTTCCAGGACCTTCTTTTGCAACTCCTCGGGTTGATTGATGGCAATGAACGGAACACCGATGATTTTTGCATAAATTCGTAGTTTCTCGGATGCACCGAGGCGATAAGGGTCTAACGACACTAATGCGACCTTTTTCTTCTTTTTTACAAAATAGTGTGCCGCAAGTTTCGATATTGTCGTCGTCTTTCCCACGCCTGTTGATCCGACAAATGCCTGAATTGACATGTGTCCATCCATGACCGTCCATTGTGGAGCAACTTTAATCTTCTTCAACATCCAGCGGATAGCTTGAGCTCTATAAAACTCTTCAAGTGAAAGCTGTCCAGATTCAGGTTGTTTCACCGATGAAAGAGTCAACAAGTGCTGCACAAGCTTTGCGATATGGATATCTTCAATACCCATGGAACGAAGTGATCGATCAAGATTAACGAGATGTGCTGGGAGGTTCTTTATTGTCGATCCTTCTTTTGTACGCAAGGCTTCCAAAAGAAGAAGTTTAACTTCTTGAAGTCCAGTTTCAAGATGTTGAACATTCGTTTTGGCAGGCATCCGATCGAAAAGAGAAGACATTTGAAGGTCTAGGTGATCTAGTTTCCCAGCTATATCGGTTCCACGTATGTCCGCTCCATGTTTTGTTTGAGGGAACATAGGCGTCGAAAAAGGTATTTCTTTGTCCGGGGAATGACTCTCAGGGACTGCTGCAGTAACTTCTACCATTCTGCCCTGCTCATGGCCATTAACCTCGCCGTTTATCGATTTTTCACGCGTTGACAAAATAATGGCATTTTGCCCGAACTCTCTTTTCACAGCCTTAACAGCGTCTTTAATGTTCAGAGCTTCGAATGTTTTGACTTGCATGTGGTGCTCCTTATTTCGAGTCTATGCTCGACTAAATCGTCACAATTCCAATATTCTGCGTTTTCACGTCTGAAGGAATTTCGTCAAATGCTAAGGTGATGATTCCTGGGATAAACCTATGAAGAATCTTTCGCAGATCCCACCTGAGACGCGAACCGCATAACAAAATCGGGATTGTTCCAGTCGTTTCAAAATTTTTCATCGTAGTAGCGATATTATTTAAAAGCCTTTGGGCAATTTCCGGATCGATATTAAGCGATGTTGAACCATCTTCATTTTGCTGCAAGCCGGAAAGGAGTAGGTCTTCAACGGCGCGATCAAGGCTGGTTACGACGATTACGTTATCTTGAGCCAAATATTTTTTTGTGATTCCTCGTCCAAGTGATTTTCTGACATAACGAGTGAGGGCATCTGGGTGACGTACCGATTTGCAGTAGTCTGCGAGGGTTTCAAAAACAGTCACAAGATCGCGGATACTCACTCCCTCGGCAAGAAGGTTCTGAAGAACCTTAACGACATCTCCCAGTGTCAGACGGTCCGTGGCAATCACCTCTTCAACGACTTTTGGAAAATCTGACTTGATTCCATCAATCAAGTTTTGAACCTCTTGACGTCCTAAAAGTTCATGGGCGTTTTCTTGGATTAACTTGGTAAGATGTGTAACGATAACAGTCGCACTATTAACCACGGTATAGCCACGAAATGTTGCTTCATCACGCTGGCTAGGTTTAATCCATATAGCATCGAGTCCGTATGCGGGCTCCTTGGTCTTAATGCCGTTCATGGGCTCGGAGATATCGCCAGGGTCCATGGCTAGATAGTAGTCTACCATGAGATTACCCTGTCCTATCGAATTTCCTTTGAGTAAAATCTGATATTCGCCAGGTTTAAGCTGAATGTTGTCGCGTACCATAACCATAGGCACGATAATTCCCAGATCTTGAGCAAATTGTTTTCTTGCCGAAACAATGCGGTCAAGCACTTCACCATTTTGCTGCACGTCGACTAAAGGAATCAGACCGACGCCAACCTCAAGAGCAAGGGCATCGACATGAAGGAGAGTCGTAATGCTTTCCCCGCCCTTTTCCGTTCGAGCCTTGATTTCGGATTCCTTTTGTAGATCAGATGCTCGTTTCCTAATAACGCCGGAGGAATAACGTCCAAGAAAGTAGAATCCAGCGGCCATAAGAAGGAAAGGTGTAGCTGGAAGGCCGGGCACCAAGGCCATTGAGAAGACAAGTCCTGATGAGACAAACATCGCTTTTGGATGGACGATCATTTGGCTAGATAATTCCTGGCTTAAGCCAGTGGTGCCGCCAGCTCTTGTCACAACAAGGCCGGCCGCAGTTGAGATAATGAGCGCGGGAATCTGTGACACTAGACCATCACCCACCGTGAGAAGAGCGAATACTTGAGCTGAATTTGAAAAACTTAAATTGTACTGTAATACGCCCAAAAGGAGGCCCACGGCGATATTAATGATCGTGATAATGATGGCAGCGATCGCATCTCCTCGAACGAACTTGCTAGCGCCGTCCATGGCTCCATAAAAATCCGCTTCTCGCTCTATTTTACTGCGACGCCTCCTCGCTTCGTCTCGATCGATTAAACCGGAACTAAGCTCGGCGTCTATGGCCATCTGCTTTCCAGGCATTGCATCGAGGGTAAACCGTGCGCCTACTTCAGCGATACGGCCAGCGCCTTTCGTTATGACAATAAAATTGATAATGATAAGGATGGTAAAAATTACAAAACCGACGATATAATTGCCGCCGACGACGAACTGACCGAAGGACTTCACGATCGTGCTGACTTCGCCCGTCGCGCCGTTAAGAAGAATATTTCTGGTGGTTGCAACGTTAAGCGCGAGCCTAAAAAGTGTCGTTAAAAGAAGAAGCGTGGGAAAAGTTGAAAACTCTAGAGGCTCCTTGACATAGATGGAAACGAGTAAAATAAAGAAGGCAAGTGTGATCGAGACGGAAAGCAAAACATCGATAATGATCGGCGGAAGAGGCAAGACCATAACAAAGATGACTGCGATCAAAGCTAGAGCAAACTGAATATCAGCAGTCTTCAGCATCGAGAGGATGCTCGGTCCCTTAGCCGTTTTTGAGTTATCTATTTTTGCTCCAGCAATAGCCATTATGCTCTAGCCTTTTGTTTTGCATCCTTGCGCTCGATGCGTATGCCCTTGAGACGGAAGACGTATCTAATAACTTCAGACACTGCTTTAAAAAGGGACGCCGGAATATCCTGGCCAACCTCAACAAGCTTATAAAGGGTCCGTGCGAGAGGTTGATTTTCCACAACTGGAATATTTGCTTCTTTGGCGACTTCACGCATGCGAAGCGCAAGAAAGTCAACTCCTTTGGCGACAACCTTGGGAGCAGACATTCCTAGATCGTATTTCAGAGCGATAGCAAAGTGTGTTGGGTTTGTGACAAGCACGGTAGCAGTTTTTGTTTTTTCGATCATCTTTCTGTTGGCAATTTCCCTTTGAGCCCGCCTAATTCTGCCTTTAATGAGGGGATCGAGTTCTCTTCGCTTATATTCTTCTTTGACTTCCAATTTAGTCATTTTGACTTTTTTCAAGTACATCATGTAGTTGTAAAAGTAGTCCACTCCGGCAATGACCAAAAGGAGCGCAGCTGTCGCCCAAAAAAGGTACATGGTTATTTCGCCCCAATAGGCCCAAGTTACGTTAATCGGATATGACATGAGCTTAGGGACTTTTATCCATTCACTTTTTAGTATGAGATATGAAACGGTGCCAACCGCTAGCATTTTTGCGATGCTTTTTCCGACTTCCACGAGGGCCTGACCGCTAAACATTCTGGCGACGCCCTTAAAGAAGTCCATTCGAGAGAAATCAGGCGCTAACTTTTGCCATGACCAATTCACTTTGGTTTGAGCAAAGGTGACAAACATCGATACGAGAAGTGTGACGCCAAATATCGGAAGAATAATAATCAACAGGTCTAGCCATGTATTCTGCGCATAATCAATGACATTTCCTTTTTCGATTCTAAATGTAGATATTTGCTGAAAATGCGACGTCATCAACTTCGATATTTTATGAATCAAAGCTGGAAACATAAATGATATAAGAACGATCGACGCCGCCAACACAAAAACAGAAGTCAACTCTCGGGACACGGCAACGTGGCCGCGTTCCCGGAATTCCTCCTGCCTTTCAGGTGTCGGTTCCTCCGAGCGATCTTCGTCGTTGTCTGTTTGTTCCGCCATAAATTCTTCTAAGCTCTATACATTATGTAAAACGTTATGGAGCTAAACTCCGTACCGCCAGATAAAGACTCTCTTTGTTCAGTTCGAAATGTTCACCCATCCAGTCAGGAAAAAGCGCAAACGTTGCAGCGTAGACCATCAGCCCAAGAAAGAAACTCGCTGGAAAGCTCAATGTAAAAACATTAAGATTTGGGACAGTTCTGGCAATGAGACCTAACGCAGCCATCGCAAAAAGCAGTGCGACAAAAATAGGAGAAGCCAGTTGCAGTCCAACAACAAAGACGTCGCTAGTAAGCCTTATAAGGTGCATTCCTAGTTCTGCTTTTGGCATCGCGCCACCGGCTGGAACCAAAATAAAGGTGTCAAATATGGCGCTAATAAACATGTGATGCAAACTCAAAGTCAAAAACACTAACATTACGATAATGCGATGAAGAGCAGAAAATCCACTCATGCTCTCCTCTGCGTCGGCGATAAAGAGCCCGGCGGTACCAAAACCCATTTGATATCCCACCATTTGTGCAGCCATAAGTAGTCCCTCGAATGCTAATCTCGCCACAAAACCAATCGTGAGACCGACAAGAAGTTCGCGAAGAATGACGGAAGCGGTTGCGATAACATCGGCCCCGAACTGGGGAGCCCATCCGATGGGAATAAGCGGAAAAATACCTACTGCTATGGCTCCTGATAAAAGTACTCGAACTCTGACGGGCGTCGGGGTGTCGCCAAAAATCGGTAAAACAAAAATGATTCCGCTGATTCTTAAGAAGATCAGTGCTGCGCGTAAAATATCCGGAACATCAAATTGAAACATTTTTATCTACCATGAATCATTGTTGGTATCTGTTGAAATAACTCCAGTGTAAATCCCGAAATCGTTTCGGCAATCCAAGGTCCACATGCCATAAGAGCGATTGTCATGACTAGAATTTTTGGAATAAATGAAAGAGTCTGTTCGTTAATTTGAGTCGCAGCTTGAAATATACCAACGACCAACCCTGTCAGTAGAATAGCGAGGAGAGCAGGAGCTCCAATTTTCATGCCTACCCAAATTGCTTTTACACTCAGATCGATGACAGTTTGTTCGGTCATGACAGCCTCCTTTTCATGTTACTGAAAAACTTTTTACAACCTGTCCTACAATGAGCGACCAGCCATCCACTAAGACAAAAAGAACGAGTTTAAACGGGAGCGAGACGACTGTAGGTGGCAACATAAGCATGCCCATCGCCATCAAAACCGATGAGATCACCATGTCAATAATGAGGAATGGAATATATATTAAAAAACCGATTTGAAACGCGGTTTTTAGTTCGCTAATCATGAAAGCAGGAATGAGGATGCGGAGCGGAATATCTTGAGGCGTCGTCGGTTTAGAGAGCCTTGCAATATTGAAGAAAAGGCCAATGTCTGACTCTCTAGTTTCAGCGAGCATAAAGGTGCGGACGGGCTTTGCGAGTTCATCGAGAGCTTGTTCTTGAGAGATTGCTTTTGCCATATACGGACTCAGAGCGTTTTGATTGATTTTGTCCCATACGGGACCCATAGTGAACATCGTAAGAAATAGTGCCAAACCTAAAAGGACTTGATTTGGAGGCATTGTCTGTGTTCCAAGCGCCTGTCGCATAAAGCTTAAGACAACAATAATTCGGGTAAATGAAGTCGTCATGAGAATAAGAGCAGGTGCGACAGCCAAGACAGTAAGAAGTCCAAGAATCTTTATAGCAGGAACAACAGAGGAGGGTTCGTCTGTTTCGCTAAAGTTGATACTAAGAGAAGGTATTGAAGTAGCTCCAAGAGCAATATTGTTCGAAAGAAATAAAATCGTAAAAATGAAAACGCCAGCACCAAATAGGAGAAGAAGTTCTAAGTGATCAGAACTCCACTTTTCAGCGCTTCTTTTTCCCTCACTGAAGCTCTGAAAAAACTTTGCGGCAATATTGAGATAGGTCATAAGATCCTTATCAATTCATAACGTTGGAAGATTTTTTAACTTTTCTCGAATCAGCCATGTAACGTCCTCAATGGCTTTTGAAGTTTTCCCCTTTTCTTCTTGTTTTACGGGCTCCTGCTCTACGATGCCGTCATCTCCAATGGCGAGGTTAATACTATGTGAGCCTTTTCTTTTTGCTTTTGCGCTTAGCTCTTTACCCGACGAATCTTCTGCTGGTTGCTCTTGGTTTTTTCCCGTCTGCTTTAACGTGAGACGATCGCGGATACTGGTTTGGACATTTTCTTCAGAGGTGGCGAAAACGGAGAGCGCTTCAACTCGACAGTGGACGAGTTTTGCTTGTCTTCATTTGTGTTTGGTATCGTTCCGGTTGATCCGAGAAGAGGGTTATACTGAACTCCGATGACGTTCTTTGGTACCGCAAAAGAAGGATTGCTAAACGTATTTCCTACGGCTTGACTAACCATCGTGAGGAAGCTTACGTTGCCCGGTGAGATTGCAAGCAAAATTTTCTCATGACCAACCTGAATAAGTGCAAGTTTCTGTTTTGCTGTGATTGGGAAGGTTGAAAGGGTTTTGATGATTGGAATGTCACTTGCCTGCTTGCTTCTTTTTCGCCTAAATAGCGGTTTCGCGAGATAAAGGAGTAAAAGAGCTAGGAGCAATAC
>CAILAO010000081.1 GCA_903832105.1 uncultured Pseudomonadota bacterium
AAATTTGTCGGCGGTCAACCATCGAGAGATTGGTATATTGCGCATGAAGCACTGAGTATTGATAAAATGGGAAGTGTGAATCCTTTCTTCCTTACAACTCAAAGTCAGGATAAATTTAAGTTTGTATCAGTAAAGCCAGATGAAAATGCACTCAAAAAATTCGGTCTTGATCCATCAAAAGATAAAATTCCCGAGATTTACGCTGCTCTTTATCGTTATAACGGCAAATCAATTCTTCTTGTAAGGCAGCCAGGTTATTATACTGACGATCCTTTATCCGAAGATCAAATTGGTAAATGGATTCAAACACAAATCAGCACTTATGAAGCTATACTTGATCAATATCAGGAGCTTGCTGATGTGCTGGTCATAGATCAAACGCATAATCCAGGTGGATTTTTATCATATGCAATGAATTTCTTCGCAATTTTCATTCAAGAAGAAAAAGCTGGATTTGTACAGGCTATGCATGCAGATCGCCAATGGATCGATTCGTATAAAGCTGAAGCCATACTCGCTGATAAAACTCTTCAAAATGAACTTTCAAGACAACTTTTATATACCGCGAAAGTCGTTGAAGATGCATATAACCGGGGTGAAGCTATGACAGCTCCAATTCCGATGGACGGTCACTACACATTAAAACCAGGCCAATTTTCGTGGAAGAAACCAATGTTAGTTCTTGCTGACGAACTTGCTGGCTCTTGCGGTGATATTTTCCCGATGTTGATTAAGCGAAATAATGTTTCTAAGCTTTTTGGACAAAGAACCATGGGCCTTGGGGGTAATGTTGAAACCACACAGCCAGGTCTTATAAGATCAAATGCAGAACTTCATTTAACGAGAGGTCTATATACAACGTATCGTTCAGATGGACGCTATACGAAAGACGACTTTGTTGAAAATAACGGTATTCAACCTGATATTGTATACACCCACACCGTAGAGGACTTTAGGGCTGGATATATCGGATTTATTGACCAATTTAGCAAGAGCGCCTTGGAACAGATTAAATAGACTCTGCTGAAAACACTTTTTCAGCGGAGTCGTATCCCGAGCGAAGCGAAGGCCCTCTTTGAGATTGAAACCTGTTATAGACCGATACCCTGAAGCTAAAGTTGCTTTGTCCGAGGTCATTCTGCTTTTTCTTAGTCCCATATTTTTCGCGTGTCCGATTAAGGGTTCCATTCCAGCTCGGCGGCCCTTGAGATCTTTTACTTTTCTCTTGCATAAAATCGGGGGATTTTTGATGTCGTCTGGATATTGGATTCCAATATCCTTGGCTCCTATTGCTACTACTTTTTTCACATTTTTTTTGCTGAAGTATCCTTTGTCTGTCGCGATGGATCGTAAGCAGTTTTTTCCGAATATTGTAACATACTCGTCGAGAAGTGTTCCGAAGCATTTCTTGTCGTTTATATTCACGCCAGTAGATTTGAATGGAATAAGAAAATTTCCACCTATACGTCCTAACTGGAATACACGCCCGAATTCGTAAGGCTTTCCGATTTTTTCCTTTTTGATACAGGCTACTTTGAATCTGCAAATCCAAGACTTTCTGCTGTTTTTGCGATAATAATAGCTATCTGTCTTTGCGTTTCCGGACTTAATCGATTCCTGAAGTCCTCGTCTTGGTGTGATCTGGGCACTTCCATCGCTTTATGATCGATATACCGCAAAACAGCAGATTCTTTCAAAAAGTCGCGGGCAAAATATCTCTTTGTGTGACTATTTAAGAAATTCAGCCTAGTGCGTTCATATTTACTTTAACAAGAGATCAAAAAAACACTAGACTGCAATTAGCAAAATATGTTTAGTAATGTCGCTTAGATCGGATTTGTGGACGGTTCGGACGGGCAGTTAATAATGTTAGTAACAAAATGTGTTACAGGCCATGGAATACCCCCCGCCGGAGGCGCACAGTACCAGGCGCGTTCCTTTGGCAAGTTTTCCCTGTTTGATCGCATCGTGCAGGGCCATGGGGATACATGCTGATCCGGTATAACCCCATTTTTCCATGATGGTGTGTGTTCGATCCATTGGCAGGTTAAACACAGCCATCACCTCTTCAATCGTCACTTTTCTTATCTGTGTGAAAATATAGAAACCTGCATCGGACAGATCCAAATTAATTTTGGCCAAAGTTTGTCTGATCAAAGGCGGCCATTCATCACGGTTGAGGGAGCTCGGAAATTTCTTAGGAATTTTCACCGTATGCCACTTTTCCGGGCTATTCAGTATCTCATTTGTAACCGGCATTTTCGTGCCACCAGCGTAGATTCCCATGTAATCCCAGTATTGCCCATCTGCTTTCAACGTTGAAGCATATGGTTTGGCATTTTTGTCGGCTTTCAGTACCACGGCGCCGGCGCCATCGCCAAAAAGTGGCGTTGAAACTCCGTCCTCGGGATCCAGAAATTTACTCATGGCATAAGTGCCGATCACCACCGCATGACGAATCGAAGAATCCCCGCCCAGATATCTCGCGGCGATGTCCATCGCCGTCACGAAACCGGCGCATGCACAGTTAACGTCGAACGCGGCGGCGTTTTTTGCCTCCAACCTGAATTGCACCTCGGCGGAGGTGGCCGGTGAAAGTTGTGACGGCGTATCCGTGGCCACGATAACCAGGCCAATGTCCGAGGTGGAAATGCCGGCATTAAGTATCGCCTCCCTCCCTGCCTGAACGGCCAGATCAGCAGATGACTCATTCTTGTCGGCATAATACCTCGCGCCGTGGCCAATTCTCTCAAAAACGGACTGCAGGGGATCAGCGCCGAACTTTTTAATGAAATAGTCATTATCGATTCTGTTTTTCGGAAGGTAAATTCCGGTTCCAACCACTTGAAACACGCTATCCTCCTATTCTTTATTCTTGGCCCGCGCCAAAAAGCACTGTTTCCAGAAGACCAAATAACAGCCTATCATCCACTTTGGTCCTCTCCCACAATATGTATTTCATGCCAAGTATGTGCCCGATGCCCATGAGGCAGAGGGCCAATAGGTTGACATTGTTCGTCGTGAATTCCCCGGGCTGTGCCAGATCAATAATTCTTTCTTCATATTCACGATGAAGACCAAGGTAGTAATCCCGCGCAAGGTCAATATCAACAAATTCTGCTTCACGCAGTATCCGGTAACCGCAAGGGTGTTTTTCAATAAAACGGAAAAAAG
Source organism: uncultured Pseudomonadota bacterium (assembly GCA_903832105.1). Classification (GTDB taxonomy): domain Bacteria; phylum Bdellovibrionota_B; class Oligoflexia; order Oligoflexales; family CAILAO01; genus CAILAO01. The sequence continues at coordinate 3,175 of CAILAO010000081.1, forward strand.
CCACGATGGACCTGGCCTCTATTTCCGACCGGTTTTTCGCACCGTCGGCATAGGCGTATGCATAAGAGGCTAGTTCGTCTCTTAGCGACAGGGTCAATTCGCGAAACGTGTTCTCTTTGGAACCGAAAAATGAATAGAACGTTCCGATCCCAATATCCGCTTGCCTGCAAATCTGCGAAACCGAAGCCGCGGTATATCCGTCTTTGCCAAAGGCGCTTTCAGCTTTGCTTAGCAAAGCGGCTTTTCTTCGTCTCATTTTCGTCACTAAACCAACTCTGACTTTCAATCGGCTTATCCTTGAGAGTTCCTTTCTTTCAATCGGAGAAGTGTCGCCTTTAATCCCATTGACCAGAAGTTTCGCCATATCGCGGATATCTTTTCCCGGAATATGAGTCTCTTTTTTCCAGATCAGTCTAACCGCAGCAACAAACGTCGCCGCACCTATAAGGATAAAAACGAACTTTTCGCGTCTTTTCGGGTTAATCTCGGAAAAATATCCGCAAAGACTATCGACCCAGTCTTCATAAAATTTTCGTCCAGCATCACCGGAAATAAATTCAACTTCGCGCAGGACTTGATAATCGGCGATATTTTCGGCGACAAAGGAAAAATAGCGTTCGAGAAAAACCCGTGTCTTTCCCTCCACCGAGGAAGGTTTGACCGGTTTGGCGGTGAGGTTCACGACCATCTTGCCCATTTCGCGGAAAATCTCATCCAGAACCTCCTTTTTGCCAGGAAATTGCCCGTAAAATGTTCCGACCGCAATATTGGCGCGCTTGCAAATGTCGGAAATTCTAGCTTTGGCGAACCCTTCTTCATAAAAACAGGCCACTGAGGACTTCAGTACGTTTTCTTTGAGTGCAGAGGCGTCTAAAGCAGGTCTTTCTTCCATTAAACGTATCCTAAAAATTTCGCTTTTCCCGTGAGTTCTTCGCGAAAATCGGGATGGGCGATAGCGATCAAGCTTTTTGTCCGTTCACGAATGGTCCGTCCGCGCAAATGGGCGACGCCAAACTCGGTTACCACGTAATCGACATTGGCCCGATGCAGAGTGACCTGAGAGCCCTCAGGTAGGACAGGCACGAGAGTGCTTGATTTTCCCCCTTGCGCCGTCGAACGACAGGCGATAATAGATTTGCCGAGTCCGTCAAGTCCTTCCACAGCCCCTATCGCGGTGTCGGTCTGCCCACCGGTGCCAGAATATTGACGAGATCCGATGGATTCGCTGGCCACTTGCCCTGCAAAATCGAGCATGAGGCAAGTATTGAGGGAAACCATTCTGCTGTTTTTACGTATCAGGGCTGGATCATTAACCAGACGCCCCCGTTGAAACTCAACAGCAACGTTGCCATCAAGCCAATCATAAAGACGTTTTGAACCAAGTGCAAAAGCGCAGACAAATTTGTCCTTCATGTAGGATTTCCTGTGGTTATTGACAGCACCGGACTCGTACAAATCCACCATTGAATCAACCATCATCTCCGTATGGACGCCAAGATCCTTTTTGCTCGTAAGCGCCAGAGCAACCGCATTTGGAATACCGCCGATTCCCAGTTGAATGGTCGACCCATCTTCAATGAGATCAGCCACATATTCGCCGATCCTCTTCTCAGCTTCCTCAGGTGGCGGAGCCGATATCATCGGCGGCTGCATGCTTCCTTCGACAAAAAAGTCCACATCATCGACGTGCACGTGCGTATCGCCAAACGTGCGCGGCAGCTGCTCGTTAACTTCCAAAATCACGGTTTTGGCAGCTTCGAGAATATCTTTTTCATAGGTAATACCAAGAGACAAAGATACAAATCCATGCCTATCCGGAGGGGTGCAGGTACCAAGAAAAACATCCGGTCTTTTTACCGCAAGTCTGTCGGTGGCCGCGCGGTGAAGCATATTGGGAACAAAAGTGACATTGGCTCCCTCTTTTAGGGCCGATCTGGCCGCCGTGCCATGAAACCAGCTGCAGAGCTCAGCTTTGGAAAAAAACTCAGGATTCATAAAAAATTCATACGGCCTGAGAAGAAGACAGGAAAAGATCCTAATATTCGTTTTATCTCTTAAGCCCAGGTGAAGGTTTTTCAATATTGTCTGTGGTTCACTTGCGGCCATGGCCAGCACCACGTCATCGCCGGAAACAACTTTGGCGGCAGCATCTGCGACACTGATGAATTTATTTCCAGCAAAGGGCATAGCTATTCCTTTCAACATTTTACTTGATCATTTCGATCATTATCGCCTCCGCCTCGCCTCCGCCGATGCAAAGGGAGGCCACACCACGGCTTTTCCCCGAGTGAGAAAGCGCGTTAACGAGTGTCACGACAATCCTTGCCCCGGTTGCGCCGAGGGGATGACCCAGGGCCACCGCGCCGCCATGAATATTGACTTTTGCCGCAGGCAGGGAGAGTTCCTTCATCGCCGCCATGGTCACGCAAGAAAACGCTTCGTTGATCTCAAAAAGATCGACGTCCTCGGCCTTTAATCCAGTTTTGTTGAAAAGTTTTCGTATACATGGTGCCGGGGCAGTCGTAAACCAGGAAGGCTTCTGCGCGTGAGAGGCATAACCTAGGATTCTGGCTACTGGTTTGATCCCTCTTCGCCTCGCTTCGTCGCCATCCATGAGCACAAACATGGCGGCCCCATCGGCAAGCGAGGAAGCGTTTCCCGCGGTGATCGTGCCCCCCTCGCAGAAAGCGGGTTTTAGCGAACGGATTTTAGCCGCGTCGAACGCTGAGGGTCCTTCGTCCGTATCAATGAGTTTTTTTTCTTTTTTAACCGAAACCTCGACTCCGGCGATTTCTCCCTTGAATCGGCCTGACTTTATGGCCTGCGAGGCTTTCTCGTAACTCTGGATGGCATACTCGTCCTGCATTTCCCTGGTAAAGCCAAATTCACTGGCACAATTTTCCGCGATCTTACCCATGACGTTGCCACTGAATGGATCCGTTAGCCCGTCGGCGAGAATATGGTCTTCCATCTCGGCGGTACCGAATTTTGCACCAGCTCGGGATGAGCGCATAAAGTGCGGGGCCAGACTCATATTCTCCATTCCCCCGGCAAAAACCACTTTAGCTTCTTCAAGAAGAATCGACTGGACACCCATGACCACGGCCTTAAGACCACTGCCGCAAACGCGGTTCACGGTGGTCGCCCTGACTGAATCCGAGAGACCTCCATAAATTGCCGCCTGCCTGGCCGGAGCTTGACCCACTGCGCATTGAAGGATATTGCCCAAGATTATTTCATCAACTTCATCCGAGGAAAGGGCGGTTTCTTTTAAAGCATTGGCGACCAAAGCAGCTCCAAGCTTAGGAGCTGCAATCTGGGACAAAGAACCGCACATTTTCCCAATCGGCGTTCTTTTCGCGTAGACAATCACCACTTCTCGTCTCATATTCATTCCTCTCTTTTAACAAACAAGACCTCCGTCGACGGACAGCACATGACCCGTTTCGGCGATGGCGCGACCGATCCCGCGGAAAGCTCGAGTTATAATTGTATTTTTCATTTATAAACCATTTAAATATTTGAAATAACATTATTTTCTAACGAATTCTGATTCGCTATTCAGGCGCTACTCTGCTCTTTTTACTTTTTGTCCCCCTAAATGTCAATTTTTATTTCCCAATAATGAATCTCATGATAGGTCCAAATACATTGAAAAAAGGAGGATAGGTCATGCTCTGGCCCATGCATGTCGAGATAATACCCAACGTCACCGATAACAATTGCCTTTTTTTACACGGCAACCTGGCCTCTAACCGCTGGTGGGTAAAAACAATTTCCGAGTGGCAGAAAATAGCCCGCGAAGAAAAAAGAAATAAAAAGGGACTTTTAATCCTGGCTGAATGGCGTGGGTGCGGCCAATCCTCTCCGCCTTCCTCCATTGATGATCTCCATCCGGACAACCTCGCTCTCGATCATATCAGCCTCCTAGAAGGCCTTTCCCTTGAGCAAGCCGATTTAGTCGGCCATTCCACCGGCGGTCTTATCGCTTTGGCTGCATTGAGTCTTAAACCTAAACTTTTCCGCCGCGCCGTTCTTCTCGACACGGTCCCGGCAAAGGGACTTCATTTTCCGCCGGAAGCCATTCAGGGACTGGAAATGATGCGCCAAGACCGCCATGTCTGCGCCCAAATGCTAAGAAACGCCATCATGAATTTCGACTATGATTCCGACTTTTTTGTGGATTTAATAAACGACGCCATGAACTGTCATGAGTTTGTTTGGACCGGCATCCCAAAAATCCTCACGTCTCTTAACATCGAATCCCGTTTATCTTCCATCCGTCATCCCATTTTGATAGTCCACGGAAAAAAGGACGTTGTTATTGACTATGGTTCGTCACTAGATCTTTCTGAAAAACTGGCTAATTCTCAGATTGTACTCTTGGAGGATGCTGGACATTCTCCAAACCTGGAACTGCCAATTTGTTTTGCAAGAATGTTGGATAAGTTCTTTTCGGGCTGAGACCACAGCCCTTTTATTGAGCCCTGCATAAATACGATGACGGCGTTGTTTCCTCGCGGGTCGTGCTCATTGGCCCCACAAGCCAATTCCGCGCGCCCCGTTTCGTCACGCCTTGTCATCCTATTTATGCAGGGCTCAATAGTCGCTCACAAATTCCACGACTTCATCAAGAACATCGGGCCTCGTCACAAGATCGCGATGGGCATCTATGGGCGTCTTGGTCCAGTCTCGAATGAACGAAATGTTGTGGGCCTTTTCAGAAGGAATATAGCCAGAATAGGGCTTCATCATGTCCACGGCATCATACGGCATGACGCCCGCCATCACCTTGGTGGCTTTGGGCATGCCTTTGGCGGCAGACTCAACCCACCTCGTGTACTGCGAGTCAGGCATAAATTCGCCGCGAAATTCAAACGGCGTTCCAGGCACATCGTTCATACCAGCAAACGACCCACCCAACAGCACCATCGCATGAATCTTGGTCCACCGGGACAGGGTCGGGTCCGAAACGTAGGGCACGTGGTCATAATCTCCGAGTACAGTCTGTCTCATTGGTTTCGGAAGCGGCACGAGTCCAGCTGCATAGGCAAAGGCAAGATTGGCTCCGAGCGAATATCCCACGATCGTCGCCTCAGTTGCGCCGCTATACTCCATGGCATAGTCAATGAAACTTCGTATAGTCTCGATGTAATAAGAATTTGGCAATGTCGCATCAAAAAACACCAATGTCTCATGGCGGTATTCTGGCGCGAACATCACATCAAGAGGAAGGCCAGACTTCACAAAACGGCGAATAAGTTCATGCATGCCAAAATGCCCGCCGATCGCCACCGACGGATCAAGGGTCTCGGGATCACGGCCGTTGCCAGGAAGAAGGATCACGATGTTGCCATGGTTCTTTTGCACGGCGTCTCTAACGTGATCTTGACTGCCATGCGGGCCTCCACCACCAAACCCCTTGGGCATTTCTTTACCGACACGCGAAAGATCAAAATCCAGCGGAAAGCCTAGGGGAATATCTCTCAGGTTTGGGTCAGGCTTGCGCGCGTGATCTCTCAATGGCTTCAGGAAAAAGTCCACTGCAGAGGGACCGCACTCCATCACATACTGCATGGCCGCAATTTCCTCGAACAAGTTCTTGCCAAAAACAAGATAAAGAAGCGTGTCTTGATAGTCGGCGCGCTCTTCGAGCATCTCTTCAAATCTGGTTGCAGCATTTCCCAGCCCGTCAATATAATGCGAAAAATCACTCCTATCGCGAAGATGCTCGTGCAGCATCCGTAACCTGCCAGCAAAGTCATCAAAAAGCTTTGTTGAGGCCATGCGCGGACCATCCGTCTTGAATTTATCGGGGAAGCTTGCAAGAAAAAAGGCCGCCGAGAAAGCTACGTTTTTCCGACTTTCGATATGAAGCGCCCCAAGGGCGTCTAAGTTCACAAAAACCCTTTGATCCGACATCCTCACGCGCTGGTAGGCCACATCGCTCGATACGGCCGCAAAGACAACGGAGGTCAGAGTTGGGGTTGCAAGACTCAAAATGAAAAACAGACGAAAAAGCATAAGGACGTCTTAACATGGCGGCGGTACGTGCCGCTACCATAAAAACAGATTCTATTGCCAAGCCGAACGGTGGCTCGTAAACGGCTCAGCCAGAAATACTAAACCACGAACACAGCGTCAAACTTGCATGCAGCCCTCCAAATTGCCAATCAGCCTCACCGGCGCAAAATTGTCCATCAAGGCGTCACAGCAATTGCATTCACTCGATCGCCACACACGTTCAAATCCAACTCGGGGAGTGGCCGGGGGGTGGAACTTGAGTCAAACGAAACTGGAAGAAGCTTGCCGTGTAAGACTTATCGCTCACAGCATGCAAAGTTTCGGATGGAAAACTGTCTGAGGTGGAATGTATCGGACACCAAGTGCAGCTTAGTTTTTAATTTTAGGAGGCACAATCGATGGAATGATATTTGACATAGCTAATGCTATATCGCATGATAATCCACATAGACGATGTTTTTGGCGGGTTGTATGGAATATATTGAAAGATATTTGGATCTTAGGCCAATTTTAGCGGAGAAAAGCTGCTTTTTATTCGGGCCTCGCCAAACCGGAAAAAGTACTCTTATCAGGCATAAACTAAAGGAATGCAAGACATATAATCTGTTGGATAAAGGCACGTTTCGGGATCTAAACTACGACCCTGGAAAAATCCGTCGGGAGTTGACTCCAAATGATCACATTGTTGTCATTGATGAAGTCCAAAAAATTCCTGATTTACTTGATGAAGTGCATCTTCTAATTGAAGAGTTGGGGGTCAAATTCCTTCTTACCGGATCAAGCGCACGTACTCTGAAAAGAAAAGGCGTCAATATGCTAGGAGGTCGCGCAAGATCTAGACATCTTCATCCTTTCATTTTTTCGGAACTCAAAAAAGCCTTTAACCTTCTGAAGGCATGTAATACGGGACTCGTTCCGTCAATTTATTTGTCAACATCTCCTCATGAGGATTTAAAAGCTTACGTCGATGATTACCTGAAGGAGGAAATATCCGCTGAGGCAGTCGTACGAAATCTAGGAGCGTTTAGCAGATTTTTGGAAGTTGCTGGTCAATGTCACGGGAAGATTATCAACTATGCAAACGTCGCCGATGATGCCCAGATCCACGCCAATACAATCAGAGAATACTTTCAGATACTAAAGGACACCTTGTTGGGTTTTGAACTTCCTGCATTTAAACACAGCATTAAAAGAAAGCCGATATCAACTTCAAAATTCTATTTTTTTGACAGCGGCATTGCTAGATATTTACAAGGTCGGAAGGGGTTAGCACAAAAATCATCTGAATTTGGAGAGGCTTTCGAAACGTTTATATTTCAAGAACTTGTAGCATATAAATCCTATAAGCTTATTGATAAACTGAATTACTGGAGATCGAAGTCAAATTTTGAAGTGGATTTTATTCTTGATGAAAAAAACGCGATTGATGTCAAAGCCAAAGAAAACGTTTCTGAACACGACCTCAAGGGCATACGTGCTTTTATGGAAGAAAATCTCATGAA
>CAILAO010000082.1 GCA_903832105.1 uncultured Pseudomonadota bacterium
ACTTCGGCGTCGGCGACGGCGCCTTTAAACAATTTACCAGATGCAATAATGCTCGAAGTATTGCCTGAATTATCTCCCCCGTCACTCTCGGAGTTGCCGACTTTGACACCGCAAGAGCAAAGAATGCACATTAAGGCTGTGACACCTAAAGATTTCAGGCTTCGTTTTCGTTCATGTGGAATCATGACTTCCTCACCTTCTTCGTCACAGGGAAGAATTGGATGTTCAACTGACATACTCGGTCTTTTTCCTTAGCTTCACGCTCCTCAAGTAATACTTGGTTCTCAAACTCTTGAATCATCGTTTTAATTTTATTAAATACCGCTTCGGAGGCTGAAATCGTCACAGAGCTAATTTCGCGCTCGTTTCGTGGAATTCTGCTGAGGGCGCTTTTCCCGAGATCAATTATTTCTCGGTGATAGCGGCTGACATCTTGATCGGGCACCTCATCAGCCGTTGAGAGATCACTCTTTGTCCTCACTATCTTTCCCGTGGTAGGATCGGTGGCTAAGACTCCAACCCTTGTGAGAATCTCCAAACATTCCTCTACCTGTTTGGGAGAAATCTCGGGAAGAATCGTATTAGAAATCCACTCTGCATCTGGTTTAAAACCTTCCAGAGCCGCTAACTCTCCTATGATAGGGATAAACCAATGCGAATAGTAATTCCTCTGCTCTTCTGTGATCGGTTTTGGTGCAATGTCAGATTTGATTTTGATAAGTTCGACGAGAATTTTTGTAGCATTTTGAGACGATCTAGCATTGGTGTACTCAATAAGCTTCAAAAAGTATTTTTTCTCCAAAGTACAAAGCCCGATTGCTTCAGCGATCATCGTGCCGAGTCCTTTAGTCAGGATTTTTCCCCCCAGGAAAAGTTCTTTCACATCTATTTGATCTATAACGCCGAGGTCCGCGGCGAACTTGCTATGATCATATGATCCGATCTCTGATTTGATGCTTCGAAATAGGGAGTAGAGAAAAATTCTGTAATCGGTATAGCTACTTGGCTTGATTTTTTGGAATGTTAGCGCTAACGCTTCATCACGTTGAGGCAACTTACTAATTTGGTTATGTTTTACCAAAGCACTCACGTTTTTTACATCCCCTAAAACGTTTCGATGGGAAACAACAGAAAGAGAAGCTTCCAGAATCTTTAGAGATCTATCTTCTTTTCGGGGTCTTGAATAAAAACTTTAATATGCCGGAATATTGTTTCTAAAACAGTTAGTTAGATACTCCAATTTTTCCTGTACTTTTTGTTGTCAGTAAAGATTCGGGCTATTTCTTGGTTATTTCTCAGTCTTGGGCGAAAAGATTCCCCAGGCAATAGTAAGTATTCAGGTGAATTAAGCAGCTTTAGCCTTGAATGAGACTCTACATCTGCACGTTAAACTCATCGAGAAGCCGTTTTTCTATCGGAAGGAGGTTGGCTCTCTTTCTGAACTCTCCAAGAAAGACCCTAACAGAAGCCCTATCTCGATTTAGCGGTTCTAAGAGGATTCTGAGGGTTTCAATCTTAAAACTCGCATCATCTTTCGGTAGTCCCGAATAGAACGCAATAAGCTCGCCGCTCGTTGAATCAGAAAGCTCCTTATGTGCCAGAGCATGGAGAGCCTCATAGCGAACATTGCGATCCATTGTTTTATCAAAAGCGGTTTCTCTAAGTAATTGTTCGACCTGTGGAGCATTCATAAGACGCATGCTCTTCAAAGCCTGCATTGCGATTGGCTTGTCTTTTTCGCGCACGATAGGTTTTAACAGATCAAAAGATTTTTCAACGCCTGCGTTACCAATGGTGGCCAGTACTTCCATTTTCTCCATTCGAGTATTTGCTTGCTGAAATAGCTGGTGCAACTTATCAATATAAGGTTCCTGCTCTGTTGGCAACAAACCGTGAATTCCTGTCCCAAGCGTGAGTAATGCAACTTGCTTTACTTCTGCAGAAAGCCTTTCATCTTGTGAAAGATCCCAAAGAAGATCCACGGTTTCTATGGGAATTTTCGGTGCCAATTGTGCTGCTCTTATCGTGCGTTCTAAAAGAATATAATGTTCTGCATTTTTCCTAAAACTCTCCATTAAAACACGCATACCTTTTTCAACGCCCTCACCTTTAGCTCCTGCAATGGCTCCAATAAGATAAAACGTATAGTCCTCGTCAGGCGAATGATTATCAATTTCAGATAACACGCTCGGGACATTTTCTGGGAAAAAGGTGAGAAAATCAGTCAATTCTACAAGGGAC
>CAILAO010000083.1 GCA_903832105.1 uncultured Pseudomonadota bacterium
CCCACCAAATCTCTTGGTGTTTTGGAAAAGAACTGATTGGTGTTTCTTTGAATATATAAATTTGTTTATATCGACTTTCCATTGAGAGGTCTTATTGGAACGTCGGCAATATTGGCCGAAGGCGGTGTTTGCGCAAAAGAGCAGGGGAAATATTGGGAATATCACGATCTTGCCTTTTCGAAAAAGAATTTGGCCGATGATTCGCATCTTGAAGTCGCAAAAGAACTTAAGCTTGATGAAGAAAAATATAAAGCCTGCATGGCTGGAAAAAAGCCAAAGGAAATTGTCAAAATCGGTCGTGATCAAGGGGAAAAAATAGGCTTAACCGGAACGCCAACACTTTTTGTTAATGGTAAGAAAATCTCCGGATATCAAGAGGATATTGTCAAAAAGGCTATTGACTCTGCATTAACCCAGTAAAAATGCTAAAAAAGTAATGACCAAAAAGTAATGATGACATTGTAATGACAAAGAAAGCCAAAGATACCCCGCCAGAGTTAACTCCAAAAACCTTTTCGTTTCTTCACATCGATACATTCAAAGCGTCCTTAATCGCAGCGGGGGTTGCCGTAGCCCTTTCCCTCCTGCAAGCGACTTCATGGGGTAATTTTCTCGAAATCTTTGTCGCCCGAAGATTGGAGTTCACCATTCGAGGTCTTGTGGGAAGAAACCCTCCCCTCGATCCTCGAATCAAGATTTTCGCGGTTGACGATCGTACCGTCACTTTCCTCAAATCGCCCGATTTGTCGTATCCTGCTTGGGGCTTGATCCTCAAAATGTTTAGCGACATGAAACCGAGAGCGATTTTTATTGATAAAATTTTTGGTCTTTTTGATGGTGATGATAAAGGTGCGAGCGATTTCATCGCAACGATTTCAGCGGGAACCCCCGTTTTTGTCGGAAGATTCTTTGCAGAAAATAAAATAGCAGGCCGCGAAGAGCTTCCTTTAGAGCAATATGGAAAAAATATTAAAGATTTATATAAGTCTCGCAGTGCATCCAACTCTGAAAGCGACCCAATTGATCTTCCCTGGCTCGAAACAAAAAAAGGGTTTATATATGGTCCAGCTCTCCCGATAATAAAGGCGTTCAAAGGTGTGGGACATATTAATTATCTCGGAGATGGTTATATCGAACCTTTAATTAGGGTACGTCCTGACCTAGTCCTTCCACACATGACGTTATCCATAGCCGATGATCTTTTTATCGATCAAGCGGGGGTCTTTGCCAACGGGAAGAAGCTTCATCTTGATCGAAAAAACCGTCTTCTTGTTAACCTCATTTTTAGTCCGGAGAGTTATAAACGTGTTTATAGCCTGCGAGAAATCATCCGAAATGCTTTGAATGGCTTACCGCCCAATAAGCAGTATGTTCAAGAAGGTGATGTCGCGGTGATTCTTCCTGCGATGTTCACGGGAAATGCTGACATGGCTTCGACTCCTATCGGCAGAGTTCCTGGTGGTTTCGTTATTGTTTCAATGATTAATAGTGTTCTCCACGGGGAATGGCTCGAACCTATTGATGTCGGTTTACCGGTCATTTGGGTTTGCGCCTTTTTGGGAATGCTGGTTGGAACATTTACGGGAATTAGTGGTTTTTGGTTCTGTCTTTTAGGAGTTCCTCTCCTTTTTATTACTATAGGAACTTTTGCTTTTGTAAGTTTTTGCTACGTCATTCCGTGGTTTTTCGGCGGAACTTCAATGCTTTTGACGGGGCTTTTTATTTTTGCCGAACGCTTTAGACTTGCCGAGTGGAAACTCCTCTTTTTAAAAAGATCTTTGCAGAAAGCTGTGACCCCTGAAAAACTTGAACAAATTATTAGAGATCCAAAAACCTTTAAAGCCAAAGCATCAGAAACTGTTGTAACTCTGATGAATGTTCAAATTATCGGTTTTTCTCAGATGACAGAGCAGCAGACTCCAGACGAGAATTTCGCACTACTCCGTAAGCTTCATGAGGAGTGTGCGGCGATTGTAACTTCACATGGAGGCGTTATTGATCAGTCGCTTTCAGTAAATTTTCTTTGCTATTTTTCACGCGAAAAACATGAATCGCAATCTTCACTCACATCGGAACAGAGTTCGCATGCCGATCGCGCGCTCACCTGCGCAGTTGAATTGCAGAAGGCGAGACTTAAATCATGTCTCAGCCATCACGCAGAAGGAAAACCGGTTTTTCCTATAAGGATCGGCATCAACTCCGCCTACATTCATATTGGCGGGCTAGGTGAAGGACAATCGCTCGATTTTGTCGTCATGGGTCAAGGGGTTGAATATGTGAAGCGTCTTGAAGCCGCATGCGAGCCGTTTAAAATCATGATCAGCCCAACAACCCAGGCCGTGCTTTCTCAAGCAAAGAGTTTATTGGAACAGGCCCAGGTTGTTTACTTGAGGATGTCGGATGAAGAAGAGGCGTCGGAGGTTTTTGAATTAGATCCCCTAAAATCCAGCGAAAAAGAGGTACAAGAAGCTCTGAAAGCATATCGTGAATATGCCGGAATTCAAAGGATTGAACCAAGATGGCCTATTCCAGCAGAAAAAACTGTCAGTGTTCGAACGGATTTTGGTCAAGGGTATCTCGTAGACTTTTCGTTAAGTGGTTTATCAGTTTCTCTGAAGTGTTATTGCGCTAAGGGAATGGAGATCAGTCTCGCTTTCGATCCGGGAACAGCAATCCAAACAGCGTTGCAAAACGAGGGGCTTGCTAAGATCCACTGTGAGGTTCGGTGGGGGCGAAAACTAGGCGATCGTTTTCTTCATGGATTACTAATCAAAAATTTAAGTGAGCAGAAGAAAAAAGCGATGTCTCTCTTGTTAAGAGAACACATTTTAAAATAAGTCTTAAATTTCAAGGAGACTGTATGCATCGATTCATATTGCTGCTTGGCCTCTCGATTCTTTTCACATCCTGCGAACAGATGAAAGAGTATTTAAAAAAAGCAAAAGGTATGTTGAATGAAGAGGGTCAATATACGGCAGTTCCGGGAGACTCGGCAGCGAAGTTTTTGGCGAAAACACTGAAGGATTTTCAAACGGATGTAGCGGCTATTTTAGGCGCCATGACGGTTGCAGAAAACGAGGAAGCCCAATTGAACCTTCGCGAGGCCGGGCTTCTTCTCGAAGATGAAGAAAAAGTTCAAGAGGTTTCTGAAGATGCTGCGAAGGTGTTGGAAAATGGTCAGATGGAAAAAAAGAGCTTCGATTCAGCGGTTTTTCCTCAAGTTGAAGAGTCGTTTTTTACGAAGCAAGTGAGTTTAAATATGACGTCAAAGCAGGATTATTCTACTGACACAGTGAACTGGACTCACGCCAAGGACGAATTCACGGTTTCCATGCTTGATAAAATGCCGGTGAGACATCAAGGAGAGAGAGGGACATGCGCGTCTTTTGCTGGAATTGCCCAGATTGAAGCACTTGTTATGAAGGCATATAGTAGTGTGACTAGTATCGATCTTTCGGAACAACGATTTTATTACATGAGTAAGCCGGAAAACTGGTCTAGCGGAGGTGATGCAACAAGTGGTGGATCAGATGCTGGTTCCGGTTTTGCGGCAAGTAATGGCTATGTCTATGACAATGTCAAAACTCCTCCCGATTCTCCCACAGACTATAACATTCCATTAGAAACAGATTGTCCTTATAACATGAAGATTGGATCAAATGACCTGCAAATTCCACAAGCTGCCGGGTGTAAAACTGGTGTTGTGAAAGTTAAAAACTTCTATGGCTGGCTTAAAGACTGGGATAGCCAGCCAAATACAGCTCAGCAGATCTATGATTTTTTAGCGACTAACGATTATCCGGTCATCGTTGCTACAAAACTCAGCTCAAACTGGGAAAACACCGATGGAATGATCACGTTAAAGGGAGCGGGTGGAAGCGGAGGATCGATTCATGCAGCAGGTCATGCGTATCTTGTCGTCGGAGCAAAAAAGATCGACCCAGCAAAATTTCCGAATGAAGGTGATATGTGCTTCATCGTCAAAAATAGTTGGGGCACCGGATGGGGAACAAATGGCTTAAGCTGCATGACTCTGGCATGGTTCAACGCGTGGCGTTATGAAGGTGGTCTCCCGGTGGTTCTTGATGTGGATTTAGACACGGCCAAATTCGAGGACGCAAAGAAAAATCTCGACGCGATTCCTGATGGAGTTGAAGAGGCAGATCCCAGTAAAAAAGGAGCCACAAGCACTGCTGGAAAGAAAAGAGGGCGTGTAACAATTGGGCTTGCAGATGAGACAGAACCAATGTTTTTAAATTCCATCGAGAAGTTTTCTCTTGCCGCAACCGATGGTCTCACTCTTGGCGCTTGGCTCGCAAATGGCGGAGAATATTACAAAGTACTTTATAAGATCGATGGAACAAAGTTTTTTGTGCGAGGTATTTTGGATGGCGATAAAAAGATGACCCACGACATTGAGCTTATTTTAGATGGTAAATACTTAAAGTTTCCAGTAAACGGCCGCACCGATGTCGCGTTTGGCGAGATTGATACAGACACTAAAATCATCAAACTCTGCAGTCAGGATTACTCACAGGTTTGCCGATTAAATTATGACGAGGCTTCCGAATCGCTTGCAATCGGACTGACAGAAGAGGAGTTCAATCGCGTCGAAACAGAACCACCTTACGATTGGAAGGGACTTGACATTGCAGGCTATGGTATTGAAGTGAGTCATCCGACTGGAATCAATACCAATCTGGATGTTCGTCTTACAGTCAAGGGCAAAACAACGAACCCTCTTCGTTTTAAAATTGATGTCATTGAAGGATTTATTATGTACCAGGGCGTCAAGATTGGAAACTATCAAAATGCTGCCTTTTGTAGCGGCGACTACGCGAGTATCTGCCGTATCGTTGTGGCGGGCGATAAATTTCATGTTCTTTTTAAGGCGAAAAAGTAGGTTGATATGATTATTTTGAAACGCGCTTCCATATTAACTTGGTTACTTTCAGCGATTGTTATTTTGTTTTTTACCGGGGAAGGTCTTGCTCAAACAGAATCAGAGGGAGCGCCTGAGCAGGCTCCGGATCAAGCCCCTGAAAAGAAATCGGACGGTGCACCCGTTAAAAAGAAAAAGAAAGGGAAAAAGAAGAAAGCTAGACAACATCGTCCCCCAGCGCCCCCAAGGCTTGATATGGCCGTTTCATTGAATCTTGGCTATGAGGCGACTTTTGGACATTCGGCGAACTTTCACTACATGCCAATTGAATACATCGATCTAATCGCGGGAGCTGGATATAACTCCACGGGTCCAAAACTCGGGGCAGGCGGCGCATTGATAATCCCGCTGGATTCTTTTGGACTCAGGATTGGTGCGGCTTTTGTATACTCTTTGGGGGTTTCTAATCAGAAGGTTCAGATCGAATGTAAGTTTACACCCGAAGGTTCGGACAAAGAGGAAACCATCACCGCTGAAAAATATTATAATCTTTCTTCCGGGATGATCGTGAGTACGTTTGGCGGTTTTTATTACAAGTTATGGGAGAATCTCAATTTAGTAGGTCAGCTAAACTACAACATCGTCATTTCAGGTAACAATGTGACTTTTAAGCAGGGAATCAAGTACAACAAAAATATCGAAGCTACGAATGAAGACGAATTCAAAGAAGAATTCGATGCCAAGGCGCAAGACCAGGTCAAAGCTGGCGGCATTGGCGGATCTGGCGGGTTCCAAATTCTATTTTAGTAGGAAACTCTTGCCCAGTTAAGGCGTTGCAAATTCGCAAAACAGCTTTTTTGGCAGAAAAAAGTCCACTTTCATTGTTTACTTTGTAAAGTTCTCGTAAAATTAAGAGAGAGTCACAGATAAAGAAGTCTGATTTCCCCCCAAAACCTTTTTCTTAACATTAATCGTTTCAGGCAAGGAGGCTTGTATGAGGAGAGAGCGTTTTATCAGAATTTTTGTCATGGTGGGAGTGGTCTATTACATGGTTGCTTGCGGAAGTTCTCAGAATGGAAATGTAGGATATCGGTTGGGCGATACGCAAACCCTAACAGGCGGATTTGATGAGGCTTTGCAGGCAATTACCGAAAAGAGTTTGAAGGACAATTTGTATTATTTGGCGTCAGAAGAACTGCAAGGTAGGGGATCTGGTGCTCCAGGCGGAGATAAAGCCGCTGCCTTTATTGCTCAGAAATATAAGGAATTCGGTCTTCAAGAGGCCTATCCAAATTCCTACTACCAGTATTTCGACGTTAAAGGAGACAAGAAACGTACTCAGAACGTGATTGGAGTGTTACCAGGAAACGACCCCGTATTAAAAGATCAAGTTATTGTCATCGGCGCTCACTACGATCATCTAGGCATGAGGAGTGACGCTGAAGATAGTGATGATAACGGAAACAACGACGATGGTAACGATTCAGAAAAAGCTACAATTTATTACGGTGCGGATGATAACGGATCCGGAACGGTTGCTGTGATTGAATCCGCAAAGGCGTTTAGCATGTTGAAAGGTCAAAATAAGAGAACAATTGTTTTCATAGCGTTCTCTGGTGAGGAGATGGGTTTAATAGGGTCATCATATTACGTAAAAAACCCACTATTCCCAATTAACAAAACCGTCTACATGCTTAATCAGGACATGATTGGTTATCTAAGAGATGGGAATCTCGACTTTCTGGGTGGTGGCAGTTCACAAGACGCCGCCAAAGCGATGCGTGATATTTGCAAAAAGTACCCAGATATCACACCAGATATCACACAATCAGCCGGCGGAGGCAGCGATCACGTTCCATTTATGAATAGAAAAGTCCCCGGCGTCTTTGTGCATACGGGATCGACCTCGGTCTATCACACCCCATCTGATACGAGAGAGAAGGTTAACTATCAAGGTTTGACTGAAGTAACGAAAATCGCCTTTGAGTTAGGCTGGGTCATTTCGCAGAAGAGCGCCGCGCCGACTGAAACCTATGAAGCCATCACAATTACCAAGAGAGACCTTGAATACGATCACGAAATGATGCCATTTATTAAGTAGATTTTGCCGAAAAATGGACTTTTTCGACAAAATCTAAGTAGCAAACGAGGAGGCGGAAGAATCCGCCTCCTTCTCGCCTTTTTAAGCCCTGCCCTGGGGTGTATACTCGATTTTTTTGCGCCGAATCACAAATCACCAGATTAATAAATCAATGAGCACAAAACACCCCATCAGGCTTGATTTTGCAGAGCACAGCTTTCATCGCGTCACTGTCGATCTTAAACTTTTCGACGTCTGCTTTAAGCTTGTCATTTTCCGCATCAAGTCGCGCGATATTTCTATCATTGTCGGCCTTGAGCTGTTTAGCCGCTTCTATTAGGAGCGCAGTCAGTTTGGGATAATCGACGGTTTTGATTCCATCCTGACCGGTCTTCACAAGTTCCGGCAGAACCTGCTCAACCTCTTGCGCGACGACACCAACCTGCCTGTTTTGGTCCTCTCCATCCTTCCAGAAATAATAGTACCCGTTGAGTTCTCCAAGCTTATTTAGCGCTTCCGGCAGCTTAACCAAATCGCGCTTGAGGCGAATATCTGAGAACGTATTCCAGGCGTTAGCGATAGCGACGGAACCGTCACCGCTCGTGCCTACTTGTAGCTTCTGGCTTGGATTGATTGTACCGATGCCGACATTGCCATTTCCTACAATGCGCATGACTTCACCTAACTCTGTCCCAAACCCTAGTGCTGATTTGTCTTGGCCCACATATCCAATTGGGTTGAATTCGATATAACTCATGTCACTTGCCTGAACCCTCATCTGGATCCTATGACCTACACCACTCCATGAAGTGCCGGCAGTATGCCTTTTTCCAAATATTTTAAGGTGAGAATCGTAACCATCAGTATCCCGTGTCATCAATCTTAAAACATTTCCCGTGCTTCCTACAGTATCACCTGTTTTTGGACCCAAAACATCTAACGGATATGCTGGATCTCCTCTGCCGATGCCGACGTTTCCACCTCCAGATAAAAAATAAAGGTAGTTATTGACAGCATCAAGTGTCATGTAATCTTTCCACGTTATCGGGCTACTTGCAGCTCCCGGATTGGAATACTGATAAGTGAGAAAGTTGCTGTTGCTAGCTACTGGGTAAAGCATAGTTAAACGCCGATATGCTGATCCTTCGGCCATTAAAGTCGGAGATGATGTTCCAGTGGAGTTTATATATTCACTCCAATTTCCCGCCCCATCATTATTGACCACTTGCCATGCTGAAGTCGCACCACCAGTCGCTACAAAATCTTTTCTTAGATTTCCTGTCACATGCAGCATTTGCGATGGAGAAGATGTTCCGATGCCGACATTGCCGTTGGAATGCACACGCATTATCTCATGTGGACCCGATGAATAAAATTGGCTAAAGGTGATTGGGCCAGGCGTTGCTTCAGATCCCACGGAACTGATGATATTTAAGCTGTTTGGACCTCCCCAGTTCGCATAGGAGGAGCTTCCATAGGCAATTTCACCTATGCCTCCCGTCGACATCAATCTCAAGGCCGATGCGGTGTTTGATCCATTGACAGACGAGCTTTCTATCGTTTGAAAAACGTGGGCCCCTGATGTGTCCGAGATGTAAAATTTTTGAGATGGACTTGAAGTCCCAATACCGACGTTACCGGAATCGTCAATCACCATACTCGAATTTTGCACAAGTTTTCCGGTAGTACCATCAAATCGGGCAATAGCATTGTCTGTGGCTGAAGCTGGTCCCGCGACTTTTCCATTGAACTGGGTTTGAACGGCTGACGTCACGCCATCGAGATATCCAAACTCAGTATTATCCACACCTCCGTTGCCGATCTTGGTCGCATCTACGCTGTTAGGTAAATCGCTTGCGGCAAGCGTTGTACCTGACGTAGCACGACCATAAGTATCCACCGTAACTTTTGTGTACGTACCAGCCGTAACACCGGATGTAGCAAGAGATAAGGTACCAGTTCCCGTGATGGGGCCGCCAGTGAGCCCTGTTCCCGACGCCACACTTGTCACCGTTCCACCGGAATTGGCATCACTTGAGCAAACCCAACTCGCGCCTGACATTTTTAGAATTTGCGTGTCGGAGCAACCTTGAATTTTCGCTGGAGTGACAGCACCGTTAAGAATCTTTGTCGTCGTTACGACATCGGTGGAAAGACCTGCTGGTTCATAGACACCGCTATGGTTATGCGACGTAGCCGACTTAAGTGCGAGGGCATCAAACACCGCATTTTGGCTCGGAGCTTTATCAGTAATCGCATCCGTAATTGCATCACCCACAGCGGCCGTCTTTGCTCTGGCATCGGTATAGTAAAGGTTTGTACCTTCCGCGATATTGGTTGACGTTAAAGTTACGGCACCTGTTAATGTGTTAACGCTCGACACGGGAGCTGAAGCCTGATCAGTCCACGAAAGATTTCCAGAGCCATCGGTCTTAAGAAATTGCCCATTAGTTCCTGCAACTCCTGGGAGTGTCAGTGTGAGATCGGAGGTGATAGCTCCAGGTGCTTTCAATCCAACATAGTTTGTCCCATTTACAGAAAGTTCTTTAAGTTTAATCTCGCCTGTCGAAACGCCTGGATTCACAGTGATGGCGTTGACTGCGTTAGTGGTGATTGAATTTAAGTTTAAATCGCTCGAAGTTGTCACAGATGCTTGCTTTGTAGCAAGGGCATCAAACACAGCGTTTTGACTCGGAGCGATGGTCGTGACTGCGTCAGCGATCGAATCGGCGACCGCAGCCGCCTTCGCCATCGCATCGGTGTATTGCGTGATAGCGCTCGCGATAACGACGTCGTCATCCACGAGATTAACCGTCACCCCAGCTCCTGGACTTAAACTATAAAGCTGAAGATCAGCGCTGACTTTTGCCTTAAAAAGTCCTACGCCACTTCCTGAGGTCACGTTTGATGCCGTGTTTGCCTCTCCTGAGCCTGTCTCTCCAACGAGATCGCTCGAAGGCACCCATGCACTGCCACTCCATTTTAACACTTGTCCCGATACTGGTACTGCCGCTGAAACATTTCTCGTTTGAAGTTTCTCGGCATTAACACCCGAGAGATTGCTTCCGTCCACCGAAGGAAGTTTGCCATCATTAAGCTGCACGATTTTATTTCCGGTTGTTCCAGCGTCGACCGTGATGGTTCCAGAGTCCGTGATGGTGCCACCAGTGAGACCGCTTCCCGCTGTAACCTGTTTGACGGTACCGACACTTGATCCGACGGTGAGTTTTCCATCGCTGTTATAAACGATGGTGTCGTTATCAATCGGAGTTTTTAGTGCAAATGGAATCACTGAAAATCGCTGTCTTGGAAACACAGCGCCGCTCTTTACATCTTTGACTTCGATATAAACTGGCG
>CAILAO010000084.1 GCA_903832105.1 uncultured Pseudomonadota bacterium
AAAATTTCCGCATTTTCCGGAAAGTGCGGAAATGGTATGAGAGAGATGGGTAGGCGTTGAAGATGAAACTATCGAAATCCAAAGTTTACGTTGAGACTTCTGTTATCAGCTATCTTGCTGCAAGGCTGAGTAGAGATTTGGTGATTGCCGCAAAACAGCAAGTGACCCAAGAATGGTGGACCATGCGAAGGCATTTTTTTGAGTGTTTTTCATCGGCAGTGGTCCATGATGAAAGTGCTGCTGGTGACCCTGAGGCGGCTAAGAGACGCTTGTTTCTTTTGAAAGACCTAAAAGTATTGGAGATTTCTGATGACGTGCTTCGTTTTGCGAAGTCCTTGATCGTTTCTGGGATTATTCCAAAGAAAGCCAGTGAAGATGCTACTCACGTTGCTTTTGCCACGGTCAACAGAATGGACTTTCTTTTGACATGGAACTGTGCGCATATCGCAAATGCGGAGATTAGGAGATCTCTTGGCCAGTTTGCTGAAAAACAAGGTTTTGAAAGTCCGATTATTTGTACACCCGAAGAGTTAATGGGAGGTCATTCATGAACGACCAAATTATTGATGAAATCAGATCGTATCGTGAGAAATATGCACGGAAATTCAATTTTGATTTGGATCGGATCTTTGCCGACCTGAAAAAGAAGGAAGACGAACTTCGAAAGCAGGGATTTTCTGTAGTGGGCCATCAAACATCGCAACCAAAGAAAAAGCCAACGAAAGCACAGAAACGCCGAAGCGATAAAAGCATTTGAAGGATTGAGTTATTGGTGCGACACCTAGGAGGATTTTTTGAGATGGAAACCATTGGCATCCAGGAGTTGAAAGACAGAACCGAAGCGGTAATCAACGCTCTGCGTGGCAAAAACAAAGAGGTTGTCATTACTTCTGCTGGTGAGGTGGTTGCGGTTATGCGAGGCATTACAAAACGCGATGCGGCAAAATTGCGAAAAGAAAAGATAAAGGAGTTTTTTGCATTGAGCGACCGACTTTCTAAAGAAATCGGCAAAGCTCGCAAAGAAGATATTTCTGCCGTTGAACTCATCCGTGAACAGAGAAGATAGGGAGAACATGAAATGCCGGTTGTTGACGCGAGCGTATGGGTGGCACACTTTGTTGCAGACGATGCTTTCCATAATAAAAGCCGTAAATGGCTTGAAAAGGCTTTAGAGGACGGCGAGGATATTTTTTTTCCGGTGGTTGCTCTGGCTGAAGTTGCATCAGCCATCACGAGAGTGACTCGTGATGAAAAACTTGCTCTTACAACCGTTACGGCAATGCTTTCTGGTTTGTATTCTGCTATCCCCATTGATGACAACCTTGGACTCAAATCCGCAAAGGTGGCGACACAATGTAGGTTGAGGGGTTTTGATGCCATTTATGCAGCTCTTGCGCAAAGCTTCGATCAAACTCTGATCACGCTTGATAAGGAACTTGCCGAAAGAGCTTCGTCTATCGTAAAAACCCTGATTCCATAAGGTTACGAGAGGACTTATGATGAAGAGCGGCGCGGTCAAACAAAAACATAAAATAAAGAAACGAAAAATTCCAAAAAAGCCATCTTTTTTATGGGCTGGCGCATTGGCAGAGCTTGGCAGAAAATATACGTCCGTTGAATTGCAGCATAAAATATCGCGCGGGCGTGGCAGAAAAACGCCTCGGCAAAAATCCTAGCGAAATTGCAGTAGCGAAAAGTTAACTTTTCTTAACTTGCCCGATTGAAAACATCAGTGATACACGTGTATTCCGCTGAAAACCGAAACAAGGGCAATACATGAGTCACAATAGCACCGTCACGCTCCCACAAGAAATCTCCGTCGAAGAAGCAGCCAGGATACTCGGCATCTCATCTCGCTCGGTCACCAACTATCTTACCAGCCGTCAGTTGGACGGCGTAAAAGTTGGCAAAAAATGGTTTGTAAAAAGCTCGTCGGTTCTTGCGATTAGGCCACCGGGGACGCCTCTTCATGAAATTAAGCTTCCTCTTCTTGAAGAACCAAGAAACAAGCCTCAAGTGGAAAAACAGCCAGAAAAAAGATGGAGGCCCTTAAAAGAAAAACCTCCCCAACGAGAGCTGCAAAAGTTGTCGTCGTTTTTGAGAATTCATAGCGCGTATCTGTTTATTCTCGGAATCGCTGGTGAGCTTGAAAACAAAACGCTTTTCGATTTTGTGAAAGGTGAACTTGAGAGCGTCGCTGGCGATATTGGTGCAGGGTATTACAGCTTTGGTCCTATGAAATTAAGGCTCTACACAAGAGCAAGGCTCAAAATGGGGAGGCTTGTTTCGATTGTTCTTCTTAATAATGAATTGATGGGACCGCAATTTTCGACGCTCTGTATGGATGCAGCCAACGCGATTGCGGCCCTTTGTAAAAGAATTGAAAAGCCTCGCGCAACACCACCCAAAAAGAGGGAGATATTGACACATGACCCAGCACAGTCGATCCAACCTACTGCCAACTGACCCAAAAGAGTTTCGTGAGCCATCGGTTTTTCTTCATAGCTTTGAAGCGGTGCGCGATATCTTGATGACGACGCCCACCTTTCCCAAACCGACGAGGCACACTCTTGGAAGGCGCCTTGATGACACGGCTCTCGATGCGCTGGAAAAAGTGGTGCT
>CAILAO010000085.1 GCA_903832105.1 uncultured Pseudomonadota bacterium
ACAACATCGGTCCTGCCGTGATCATCGATCGATCCAATCGACTGTCCATCAACAATCCCATTTAAATCGGAAATAGCGTCCCAGTTGTTGATTGATCGCACGACAATTGAGTCGGAAGTTTCAATTAAAACAACAGCATAGATCTCTGCATACCAGGTCGCTACAGTTAAAATGAAACCAAAGATAATCTTAAAAGCAAATCGCAACATCATGACTTAACCCCGCTTTGCCGCAACTAATAACTATATTACTAATAACAATTTAGAAGACTGGGCATGCTTTAGTCAATGCATGGTTAGTAAAGGTATTGTAAAAATCGTGTCAAAACGTTAAAAAAAACAAGGGGGAGGCTTACTCCAAGCCTCCCCCTTTATCCTCCAAAAAGTCGCGTACTATGTCCTATTGTCCCTATTATTTTTGGTTGGTAAGCTCTAAAAATTTTTGGGCATAGGCGACTTTGATTGCGGAAAGCAGTGCATCGCGAATTTTTCCGGAGAAATTTCCATTAATCACCGCAGCATGAGCGTCGATCATTTCAAATAGCGTCTTCAAGTCTTCAATCTTGCTGATTCCAAGAAGAGCCGCAATATTTGGGACACGAGCAATAAGATTTGTGACTGGATCATTTGTCGGAGTGGCCTGATTAGCCTGCTGAACGTCACCAACAATGTCTATCGCGAGTTGAATACCGGCAATAACCGCACCGACTGTCCCAACGCCGCCACCTGCAACTGCTAACGCTACGATACCGCCAACTTTTGTCAGGTTTTCTGTCGTCAAGACCGCGGTTGCTATTTTAATCAAGTCTTCCTCCGTCAAGTTATTGACATCAATGCCACCATTTTGCCCTTGATTAGCAGCTACCGTTAAAGCTAGTTCGATAATTGTTATAATTTTGTCTAACTCTGGAGTTTGAACGTTATCGGGAAGAAGCTGCATAATGATTGGAATGATTTGAGAGATATCAACAACCTCTTCTTTTTTAAGCTGCGGAATCTCGCCAGCTAAAGCAGCAATCAGTTTCAGTCCTGGCAACGTCGCAAATTCTGGTGGAAGATTTTTTAATCCCTGGATTTGCGTCGCGGCTTGACTGGCAACCAAGAGCTGGTTTTTTAAACTGTTTTTAATCTCATTTATTGCTTCAGTAGAAAATCCTTCAACCTCATCACTTGGAACGGGATACATGACCGTTCGTACTTGACTATCGGGAGATAGGCCAAGTGTAAGTCCTATGGCATATCCGATGGCGTGAGCTAGATACGCTGGAAGTTTATCGCTATCACTACAGAAGAGTTTTAGGGCTTCTGTAAACACAAAGGCAACATCTGATGAATTGATATTTCCCTTATCTTGTGGGGCCAGAACAACTGGATTCACTTTTGATTGACACGCCAGGTCCTCTATTGATTCTCCAATAAACACTGTTGTGTACGGAACGCCCGTTGGTTCCTCTAAAACCACTTTAATGGGAAGGCCCGCGTTATCAAAATAGCCTTGGACGATCGCGAGAACTGCCTGTTGATCTTCAAATGAAATCGCGGAAGTCGGGATGATTGTCTCAGACGTGCAAATTAAAAATGACATCCCTTTTGAGAATCCTTTTCTTACAGTTGCACCCTCAAAATTAAGCCATACCGTTTGTACTTGAGAGTCATTTCCAGTTAGAAGAAAATAAGTATTCTCTTCAAGAGCAAGCATTTTTTGCCGAAGCAGAAAGTCATAGTATTCTTTCGGAGGAACTGACGATGCAAACTTCTTGGCACCATCAGCGTCGTCGGAATGAAGCTGGGAACCCCTAATGGCGGTTTTCGTACCACATGCGAGGCAAAGCAGAATGGAAGAGAAAAGATACACGAACACGCTGTCCCTTAAAGGGCTTTCTGATCTCTTTTTCATCTTTTTTGGACTCCTCTAAAAAGTTTGTTTTGCTTTCCCTAGCATTAATGTCCAGCTCTTTATATGGTGTCCAAGGTGGTCTCCCTATGCATGTGACTTCCACCAAAATCACTTGCACTGAGTTTTTAATCGTCCTTTTTACGGAAGAGTTTAGAGAATCTTTTAACTAACTGAAAATATTAGGCGTATTTGGGGTGTATTTTCTCTTTACAGGCAGGCTCTCGTAAAATGTTCCCGGTTCTTCCTTAGAAAAGGTGAGAGACCTTCCGCCATTTTGACCTTCCCAACCTGATGCCTGCTCAACTAACGCAAATTGACCCCTAGAACAGGTAAATACCCTGCCCCTGAAGGTTTGAGTCCGCCTCAAAGGCTTCGCACTCCATCACTTGTCACTGTGACCTTCGTATTTCCTCCCCACACATTTTGGGCTAAAATCTATCTTAGATCTTAGTTTTTATTTTTATTGGCGACCCAGGGGAGTGCACTATGAGGTTTTTCCTTCTTTTACTTGCTTTTGGTGTCTCATCGTCGCTTATGAGCCATGCCACCTCACAAAATTTCCGCGCTTTTGATACGTCTTTCGTCGAGGACAACGATTTGTGGATAGAAGACGATATTAATTCAAAGGAGGGCATTACACGGGATATGTTCAACACGATTATCGCGGCTGGCCTTGATGTCTACAGCCCGATTGCGGCCCAAAACGGCGAAAGACTTAGGATCAACTCAGACTGGAACAGTCCTCTGGTTGGAGCTAACTGTTCAAGGGCCTATGGCTACTTCACGGTCAATTTGTATGGCGGTCTTGCTCGTCGCGAAGAGATTACGCCAGAAGGATTTGCACTTGTGCTATGTCACGAACTTGGCCACGGCTATGGCAGCACGCCTTATCTAACCAAAGATGTCGATTTTTCCGAGAGACAGGACAAGTTTTCCGCTGAGGGTCAATCTGACTACTATGGGGCCAAAGAATGCTTAAGAAAACTTCTTCCCAAGATTGCAATGCCATCTGTGCAGCCAACAGCTTACATGGAAAACCGCTGTAAAAAAATCGCCTCCCTGAACTCCAGTGATTTTCTATTGTGTCTGCGCCAACTTTCTGGATCGATAAGTCTTGGGACGTTACTTGCGTCAATCAAAGATGAACCTGAACCTTCTTTTGAAACGCCCGATCAAACGGAAGTTGATCAAACGGAAACATCTTATCCAGCAACCGTTCAATGCCGAACAGATACCTATCATAATGGCTCTCTTAATTTAGACAGACCGCATTGTTGGTTCAAATAAACGTCTGTTCAAGTTAGTTTACGCATTTCAGTAAAAACGCGATCCTCATTGCCATCGCTTGCCATGCGAACCTTGTAATAAGACATCTTCGTTGATATCAGCAAGAAAGTAAGTCTATATCGGCTTCCTGACCTCGAATATCTCAAGATAGGTGTCGGCGACGATCGGCAGTTTTTCCAGTTGTATAGATTGGTCCTTGATCAGAGCTTTTATCTTTTCGCAGTCTGTAAATACAGTTGATGTGGGTTTCGCCCCTAGTGGGGTGAGTCCGACGTTTTCCTTGAGACACTTCATGCCGGTTATGACGTAGAGTTTGGTGAATGCGCCGGAGGCAAAGGATTTAGTGAGATCAGGCCAAACCGCGAGGGCTTGCTCGTAGGAATAGGAACTCACATTTCTTGCGAGCAGTAGTTGCGGAGCATGATAAATAACAAGCGAGTGTTCCATAGTGGGCAGGCGATCTAGAAACTGATAAAACAAGCGTTGCTCGTAGGGATAAGTCATGCGCAAGAGCTCTGTATCCGTCCGAATATCGGACGCTTGATAAGCAAATAATGGGATCGAAATCAATAAGGGAAGATAAAAGGGGCGGAACAAAGCCCATTTGAAAAAAAATGCTATACATAAACTCATACCGAATAAAAACATGAGTGCGAAACGTGATGAACCCGGGGTTGGAAAATTTCCTAAGTAATAAGAAGTGTACAAAACGAAAGCAAAGACAAAAGTCAGAACAAGGATAGTAAAGGAGAAAAACAGAGGCCTTGTTGCGTTTCAAGCCCAGTGACACCAGGGCATTTCTCGTTCAGTGGCACAAAAGTGAATTCTTCAATGATGGCTACCGCGCCGATGAAAGTTCGTTGACTTGGCAAAACCAGGTTCC
>CAILAO010000086.1 GCA_903832105.1 uncultured Pseudomonadota bacterium
CGAAGAATCAACGCCCGTTTCCCCTGGGTTGATCCAAACATTCGCCGCAAGATCAGGGTGCTTATAATCGATACCGGAGTCAACAATGGCGGCGACTACATTGCGAGATCCTGTTGTGATACTCCATGCTTCGAGCGCTCTAATATCCGCACCGGCCTGCGTATAAGGCCCCCCTTCGTTGTGAAGGGCGTATAGATCACGGAATTGAGGATCATTAGGAGTATTAGCGGTGAGCCTGATAAGTGTGTTGGCTTCGACGAAGACAACGTCAGGATTATTTGCCAGCTCTCGAGCTTGAGTAAGGAGTTCATCGTCAGATTGATGCCTTATGAACTGAAGAAGAAGGGCGCCGCTAGATTCGAAATGGTCGATAATCTCAGAGTTGATCGATGCAATAAGCTCGTCTCTCTCGGAATCAGGTATCGGCTTAAACTTCACAATTAGCTGGTCCGGAACATGCTCTCGATCGAGATTGTATACACCATCAGAGGCGTAACCATTGAACGAAAGTAACAAGGAAACGAAAGTAGCGATGAATAAGCGGACAAACACTGTCGAGCCCTCCTCTATTTTACTAAGCTGTGAGCTAATGTTATAGAGCCTTTTTCGTTATAACCCCTTTCGTTACAACTTTTCTTGCCCACTATACGTTGGGACAATTGGATCCAAGTACGGTATGGGTTCCTTTTCATCACCGGAACTATAAATAACGTCGAATGTGATCTGTTCCGCTGTTTGGACGATGTTCTCAATTCTTACGCCACTTGCGGTATATGATTTAATTTGGAGGCTTCCTGGGAATGGATCGGACGCATCCCCGAAATTTTCGCTAATAGGGGGGAGTGGGCGATAGCCAAGGTTATTTCCATTATTTAAGTCATCGCGACCATCAGCTTGGATGAGATCGTAGTTTTTCCAGATGAGAAGACCATGTCCTTTGTGTTCGGTAGAAAATCCAACGGGCGATCGATATTCTAGGTATAAGTTAGTGCCACTTTTTATCGGAACGGACACGATGTCCCCGGTTTTTTCAACAGGACGCAATGCGACATTTTTTTGTGTGGTATTAACAATGCGCGGCTTAAGCCAGCCAATCTTAATTTTGCTCAAAGGTTCGAAGTGCGAAGGATACCGGAAGAGATCTTCGCGCTTTATATCGTTTCGAACGCCCCATGCGCCGAGGCCCATCATGCCCCACATGCCAACGCCGTATTGACCATGATAGTGATCGCTATAAAGGTCAGGAAGGTCATAGTATCCGTGGCCACCTTCGTGGATGTAAAACCCGATGGGAATGAGCATGCCCACAGATCCCAAGCCTTGCGATTGAAAGACGATCGTGTGATCGGCCTCATCAAACTCCGTAAAAGTGCATTCTGGTCCGACGCGATCCGATGCGATGCGTCCCGAGTGAATAATAAAGAGATTATCGATTTTATTATTCCGGTCCGTATCAAAATCCCCAATATTGATACCTTCTCTAAAGATATCCCATGCGATTCGAACGATATTATTGAGATCGCAACCATCGTTAGGGTTGAACGTTTCCTCCGTGTGACGCCAATCCAAAACCTTCCCCGTCATTTCAAACGTACCCACCGAATTTTCTTGAAAAAATTGTTTTAAGCTAAGCTTGTTATCAGCAAAGAAGGTCTCCTCCACTGTCGCTTTGGTGACCACGGCGGGGTTATTGCCCCATTCTAGCAAAATGATGACGGCCCGCTGTTTGCCTTGCCACGTCTTTAGGGCGAAGGCGGATGAAGAAAAGAAAAAAACACTAACAACGCCGCAAAGTAGACTTGTAATAAGTCGCATCGGTACCTCCTGAAGTGATCTATTTCCCCAGTACTGACATTCATGGTAATAGGTAATATAGCGAAAAACAAGTCCGATTTTGGATGCTTTTAAGGGTGTTTGTTTGTTCTTTTATTAATAATTGAAGGTTGTTATAGCTATGAATGAAACAGTATTATCAGATAAATACCCGGTTATCATAAAAGAACATCATCTCGATTCTTTTGGGCACGTTAATAATGCGACCTATTTGGAGTTATTCGAAGAAGCAAGATGGGAGATGGTCACGAGGCGAGGGTGCGGCCTTGAAGAGGTCAAGAAAACAAAGTTAGGACCGATCATTCTTGAGCTCAAACTGAGATTCGTAAGGGAAATCGTCCTTCGCCAGAAGATCGAGATTGAAACATCTTGTGTAAGCTGTCATGGAAAAGTTGGTATTCTCACTCAAAAGATGGTGGGTGGTACTGGAGAGGTTTTTTGTGAGGCGGAGTTTAAAATGGGTCTCTTTGATCTTGAGAAAAGAAGACTTGTTGCGGTGACACCAGAATGGGTCAGGGCGTTCGGGTTTCAATTGGGGCATTTCTAGGATGTGTACTCAATTTAAAATCGTAGACATATACTTCTGCTTACTCTTGAGGCATAAACGTGATCTTTTCTCTAAAACCTTAGCTTTTTCGCCGAGATCTTCAGCTAATTCACGGCAAAGTCTGCTAGCTAAGCTAAAGTATTCCGAGAGAGATCATGATTAGGCAGCAAGATGACGTCAAAGACTAAGTCTAAGCGCTAGATGTGTTTTAGGCTAATTGAGTACACACCCTGTAAAATGGAGCTGACCTATGGTAGGGGCTAAGAAGAACAGTAAGCATGATCCAGAAAAGCGAAAAGCGCGAGTTTTTGCCGCAGCATTGGGTTTGTTCTCGGAACGTAAATTTTACGGAACGACGATGCAGATGATTGCGAATGAGGCGGGTGTTGCGGCGGGAACTATTTATCGATTTTACGAAAGTAAAGACCTCCTTTTTAATGATCTGTTTAAACATTGGAATAAGCGTTTCTGCGAGGCGCTTTTTATGGATTTTCCGTCGCATCTCGGCGCGAGAGAACAATTTCACGCTCTTTGTGATAGATTGTGCAATTTTGCTAAGGAGCATCCGAAACCCTTTCTATTTATTGAGGAACATCATCACGGCCCTTACATGGACGATGCGAGTCTAAAAACATTGGCCGAAGTCACAGACGGGATTATCTCGTGGGCTAAGGCATGGCAAAAGAAAAAGGTGATAAAAAATCTTGATCAAGTCGCTCTTCTCAGCATTGTTTACGGAGGTTACACAACTCTTCTCAAGGAATTCGAGGCTGGCAAAGTCGAACTAACTCCCGCCTTGTTGAAAAATGTTGAAGATTGTTTTTGGGCTGCGGTAGCTATCCCGAAAACGTAGAGATTTAGGTAGGGTCACTCAGAGCAAATTTCATAAGTGAAGTCTGAGGACGACTTGTGACAGCATTTCGTAACCGCAAAGGTTCCGTTGACTTCGTTATCGCTGCCCGAGGTGGAATAAATCTTACCAGATACGGAGCTTGACTCGATCTTGTCAATAAACCACTTTCCACAAGTTGAGATGTTATTGATATTTTTGTCCGTCGAGTTATCGAAAAAGGTCATTGTTTGCATTGCCCCTGAAGCAGCAACTCCTAACTGAACCTCACCCTTTTCAAGTTTTGAATAAGAAAATGTAATTAGTTTCTTGTCATCAGAACTCAAAATGAAATCTTCGCAAGGGTTATCATTTTTCTGGGAAATAAGAGAAAAGGTATATTTCTCTGCGGCATCAGCTCCGGACGGAACGACGACTCGGCCACTAGCAAAAGCCCACGCGACTCCGCTAATCTTACCCGCAACAGGTGTTGTGGCATATTCCACAGCAGCAGTTTCTTCACTTTTTTTACCGCATCTAGCAAATAGAATGATCAGAACAAGACAAAAAAGTAAGCGGGAAAAATAAGAGTTCACGCATGACTCCTTTTTAAAACTTTTTTGACAAAAAGCCAAGCCAAGGAACGTCTTTTTGCTTTCCGGAAATCAAGAATATTCCGATGAGTACGAAGGGAATGCTTAACAACTGTCCCATATTGAGTACCATGCCAGTTTCGAAGTCCACCTGATTTTCTTTGATAAACTCGACGCAAAATCTGAAAGCAAATGATAACGCCAGAGCAAATCCAAAAATGCGGCCTTGAGTCCACTTATTGCTGAAAAGTTTGACCATAAGGAAAAGCGTCATCGCAATCAAAAAGTATCCAATGGCTTCATAAACTTGAGCAGGGTGACGTGGAACACTGTCGATACGTTCAAAAATGACCGCCCAAGGCACGTCAGAGGGTTTTCCAATAATTTCAGAATTAAATAGATTACCGATGCGGATAAAAGCACCCGTCAAAAGACATGGGCCTGATAGCCGATCAATGAGCCAGAAGAAGGACATGCCTTTGGTTTTGTAAAGATACAAAAACGTGGCAATGATGACGCCGGTGTACCCGCCGTGACTTGCAAGACCCGCAAAACCCTTCCAGAAGGCGATGATTTCGATAGGATGGCGTAGGTAAAACTCAGGTTCATAAAGGAGACAATGACCAAGTCTTGCTCCGATAAGAGTTCCTAAGAAAATATACATTAACAGCCGAGAGCACTCTTCTTGAGTGCGTCCTTCTCGTTCAAACAATTTTGCGAAATAATAATAACCAATCGCAAAACCACAGAAGAAAGATAGGCTGTACCACCGGAGTTGAATGGGGCCTATTTGGTAAATAATCGGATCAACGTTCCAAGTAAGCATTATTTCGTCCCCACAAGTCGAATTTTATTACACACATCTTTCTAAACTTACGGCATTCAATTGTAGGAGACAATACTTAATTAGATTTTGCTGAAAAAGTCCCTTTTTTCAGCAAAATCGTATCCCGAGGGAGCCGAAGGCGACCGTCGGGATCTCGTGATATCAATACGCTACGTCTCGGGATAGGTCACAGCACGAAGCCACGATTAATTGTTAACGATGTCGTACCGAATCGTCTGGAGATAGCTTTTCTGGCATGTCGAGTATTGCTTACGTAGTAAATCGTCGCGCGAGACACAGCAACGATCGATCCTTAACTCTAGGTTCTGAGTACCTTTGGCGCGTTCAGTTTGCAATACGTTTATAAGGGGAAGTTGGTTAGTCGATTGAGAGAGATTGACAACCGCTTCCATACTGGGTGGAGCCCAAGAGTAGATCACCCTACTACCCTCATAAACTTCAGCCTTCGTTGCAAGACAGCTTCCGTCCATTACTTGACGGTCGACGCTTTCCGAAAGCATGGAGCTTAGCGTGCTTACAAAATTGCTTTCTGTGAGTGGCCACACCATTTGTCCTGAACTATCAAGTAGTGGTCCGCCGCGCTTCTCTTGAGGGACGGTCGGATTGATTGCCGTGTAAACAGCGTCCATTTGAGACTTTATATTGAATCCGCCGCATTCATGAACAGCACCTTCGCGGTCTTCTCCAGTTACACGAGAAGATTCCGGGACATCAAAGAAAAATTTAAAATAGGTTGGGTCTCTAAGTGAGGTAGCATAGGCATTTGCCTTATCAACTAAGGCGTTAATAGAGCAGTCTCGATCCTCCTCTTCTTTTTCCGCGGGTTTCGATGCTCCGTTATGGCCGACAACATCGGTAATCAAGAGGATGGCCTTTATAGCGTCAGAGTTTGTTCGATCGCTCTCATGGAGTTCGATCGCTTTTTGGGTTGCATAAAGAGAAGCTTCTGGATAGTCGCTATTACCTTCCAACTTATAATTCATCATAAAGTTATTGAAGGTCGCCATATCAGGCGTCAGTTGCAGGATTCTCTCGTCAACGGATGAGAAGGCATCGACAAAGCCGACAAGTCCAGCTCTAAGATCGATTTGAGCTTGTTTCAGATTTTCAGTGAGCGTTACAATTCCGTTTTTAACTGCTTCAAGTTCATTTGTCATACTCGCGGTGGAATCGAGAACGAAGTAAAGATCCACGGGTTGTTTTTTTGTATTAACTTGTTCGCTTAACACTCGATTATCACCAGCTTGAATAACGAAGTCGACGGCATCGATCGACTGGACGACTTTTTGTCCGCCTTGAAGCATGGGATCCATGCCCATAACCGTGACGACATGCTTTTTAGGGGTCGCAGGTTTAGCTGTTCCTGTCCGTCCCGTGAAGGAACCTTCATTGCACGACAGCAGGGAACCGAATAAACAAACGATGCTCGCTCTAAATACTATTTTTCTCATAAATCCAAGTCCTCCGATTAAGGATCAACCATCATATTATGAATAGATACAAAGTTCGTGCCAGCGGAGGCGATGAAGAAAAATAGGGTTGAAAATAGCTAATAAACTGTATTTATTAAAATAAATACGAAAAATGAAACATTTTAGGTTAGATGGTAAGCTGCCTAATGTGCATACATTGTTGAAGAAGATGACAGAATATTCACCTCCTCATTTTGGAAGATCTTATCTACAGCGGCCGCTTCGCAATATAGAATACATAACTGTAATAATCAGAATACCGACGGAACATTTCGATTTCCCGCTTCTCCTCATCAAACACTTTACGGGCGGTTTCGTCATCTGCGTACTTTTTATTGAGAACTTCCATGCGCTCAAGAATCTGCGTGTAATAGCCGTCCCACCACGTTGAAGCCGGAAGTGTCAGAGTCGCCGCCAATTCAAATTCAGCCTGTTCGACGCGTCGAATGTTATCACCGATGCTTCCTATGTCGGGATAAGCAACGTTCCAATAGTTTCTCAACTCTTCAGGGAGATCTGATTTTAGCCAAGAAACCTCGGTTACAGCAATGTAACAGCCTGGCTTCAAAAAACGCCGCCATAATTTTAATCCCTTCTCGAAACCTATGCTGTAAATGGCGCCTTCAGACCAAATGAGATCGAAACTCTCCTCTGCAAAATTCAAATCATCCATTGATCCAACGTGGGTTTTAATTTTTTCTGTGACTCTTGCTTTCATTGTGCGGATTCGTAGTTCTTCGATATAAGGTTTGTGGTTATCGACGGCGTGAATCTCTCCTTTTGAAAGTTTTGCGAGTTCGATCGTTTGTCGGCCCGGTCCGCATCCAAGATCGAGAATACGAGATTTGGGGGATAGGGGTTGAGTAAGTGAAAAGGCCTTTCTAGTGTATTCGTCAGATCCCGGACCTTGCTGCGCAAGATCCTCATGGAGTTCAAAAAAGATTTCAAGCATAGTGTCCTTCTCTTTCACGTTTTGCTTACGCACAATAGGTACTGCAGACATTTCAATCAAGTACTAAAAAGGAAGCAAGCTAAAATTTAATTCCCCTCGCGCTCAACTCCTGCTTAAGAGATAGATTGTTTTTAAATTGAACAGCATCGATGCCGCACTGCTTAGCGGCCTCGATGTTTTCTGCAGTATCATCTGTTAAGAAGCATTCTTCAGGAAAGGTGCCAGCAACCTTGATCGCGGCTTCGAAGATCGCCTTGTCTGGCTTGGACATTTTTAACTGATAAGATAAAACTTTCGCATCAAAAACCTTAAGGATTGAGAAATTTGCCTCAAGAAAGCTGTAATGAAGCTCGTTTGTATTCGATAAGAGGACAAGTTTCAGTCCCAAGCGCTTTGCCTTAATAAGGATTAGATCTAACTCATCGTTTGGCGTAAAAATGTCAGAGGCTGCCATGACCAACTTTTCAAAGTCGATACTTTTATTTAGTTTCTTTTGAAATATCGTCAGAAAGTCAGTCGTTTCGATTTCCCCTTTTTCATACTTGTAGATAAGACCGTTCTCGATCAAAATTGAACGAATTTGTTCTTCAGGAACTCGGCAGACTTTCGCAACTTCTTTGATGGATTTTTCTTGGTCAAAAAAGAAAAGGACATTACCTAGATCAAAAATTAAAACTTTTATCATAAAACATCCTTGATGCTATTGACCGTTGCAAAACCAATGTCTTTCCATATGTTATTACAGGGAAAAGCACTTTTTGCAAAACAAAAAGGAGACCATTAGGGAAGGGGTAAGGAGGGGGATCTCAGACAGGAAGAAACTTTATACGCTTCGAGACGTTTTTACCGCTTGACATAACATAGCAATTTAGCTTAAATCTCCCATTCCACAGGTACGCCTGCGTAAGCAAGCCAATGCCCATATCGCTGCTTTTGTTGTGCAAAGGGGCGGTTTCTTACCAGAAGAAGACCTGTAAATTATTGAGATTATTGCATTTTTATTCACCGATTATGTTGGGTCTTTGAATTATGGAAAATCAAAAAATCAGAATTCGTCTCCGCGGATATGATCACAGACTTCTTGATCAGTCTGCTGCCGAGATTGTTGAGCGTGCGAAGAGAACGGGAGCCCGCGTGGTTGGACCGATTCCTCTTCCTACCTCCATCAACAGCTATACGGTTTTAAGAAGTCCACACGTGGACAAGAAGTCAAGGGAACAGTTCGAAGTCAGAACACATAAACGCATGCTTGATATTTTAGAGCCAAAGCAGCCAACGATCGACGCTTTAATGAAGCTTGATTTGGCCGCAGGTGTAGATGTCGAAATCAAGCTTTATTAATACGTTTGGGTGTAGTTTTTAAACCTCAAAGCACAGGTTACGGCGAATGAATAAGAAGCTAGGACTCGTTGCGAGAAAGATTGGGATGACGCGGATGGTTGATCCTGACGGTCAGATGATCCCGGTGACCCTTTTGCAAGTTGAACCTCAAAAAGTGGTGAAGCTTCTCACTGAAGAGCGTGATGGTTACACGGCTGTCCAAATTGGGTATTACGAGAAGCCCGAAAGACTTTTGAGTCGACCGGATCTTCACAGATTGCGCAAAAGTCAAATAGACAAGAATTTTGCGCGTTTCAAGGAATTCCGTCTTGATAAGCCAGCAGAGGGTGTTGAGATCGGTGCAGAGATGAACATTGAATCTCTGGATGGAATAACCGCAGTTGATGTGACCGGCATTACTAAAGGTCGCGGATTTCAAGGTTCGGTGAAACGGTGGAAAACCAAGTGCGGACGAATGAGCCATGGGTCTCGTTATCATAGACGTCCGGGGTCACTTGGCACAAGAACAACGCCAGGGCGTGTTTTTAAGGGCAAACCTGTGCCAGGCCACTTTGGTTGCGCACAAAGGACTCTTCTCAATCTGACGGTGCTTGACTTGGACAAAAAGAACAATGTCGTGGCGCTTAAAGGCTCGGTCCCGGGGCATAACGAAGGTTTTGTGATCTTGAAACCTTCGCTTAAATTGAAAACAAAGAAACATAATGGGTAATGACCATTTTCATGCATAAGGGTGATGGAACCATGGAAATTCAGGTAAGTAATATAGAAGGTAAAGCGGTTCGAAAAATCGAGTTGCCTGAATCCATTTTCGGAGTTGAATTAAACGATCATGTACTCCACATGGCCGTGAAGGCTTACCAAGCAAACCGGCGTCAGGGAACTCATGCCGTTAAGACTATTTCGTTTGTGTCTGGCGGCGGGAAAAAGCCGTTCAAGCAAAAAGGAACTGGTAGCGCGAGACAAGGATCTTCGAGATCCGCGATACATCCTGGGGGCGGTGTTCTTCATGGTCCACATCCAAGAGACTATAGACAATATACAACAAGAGAAATCAGACAGCTTGCATTGAAGATCGCGCTTTCCGATAAGTTGCGGCATGGCAAGCTCATCGTGGTTGATGACTTTGCGCTGTCGAGTTACAGCACGAAATATGTCATTAGGGTGCTTAAAGCGTTTTCGGCACCGAAGGCTATGCTTTCGGATGAACGTAAAGACGATTTCTTATTTAGGTCTTCACGCAATCTTCATAATGTCGCTTGCGTGAGACCCGATGAACTTAACGCAGAAAACGTGCTTCGATACGAGTCACTTATCATGAGTGAAACAGCTCTTAATGCATTGCAACAAAGATTTGAGGAGAAGGAACGTGCATCCGTATAGCGTATTAATTAGACCCATACTTTCCGAAAAGAGCAATAAGCTCAGGGAAAATTCAGCGAAGTACGTCTTCAGCGTCCGTCGTGATGCGGACAAAGATGATATAGCAAGGGCGGTTGAGCGTATGTATGACGTGAAAGTCCTTGATGTTCAGACATTAGTTAAACGTGGCAAAATTCGTCGTCGTGGAAATCACCTTTTTCAATCTTCGAGCGAGAAGAGGGCGTTCATAACGCTCGCTAAAGGCACGAAAATCCCAGTATTTGAAGATCAATAGGGATTTGAGGGGATATTTATGGGTATTAAACAATACAAGCCGACAACTGCAGCTCGTCGTGGTTCCTCAGTCATTGACTATTCCGTGTTGGACAAGGTGGAACCGCTTCAGTCTGCAACGGTCTCTAAACATCGCAACGAAGGGCGCAACAACACCGGGCGAATCACGGTTCGTCATCGTGGTGGGGGTGCTCGCCGGAAGCTTAGAATCATCGATTTCAAGCGTGACAAGCGAGATGTCGTCGGGAAGGTCGAGTATATTGAGTACGACCCAAATCGGACGTCATTTATCGCGCGCGTTCTTTATAAAGATGGCGAGCGCCGTTATATCTTGGCACCAGAGGGGCTTAAAAAGGGCTCCGAAATAGTCTCCTCCGAGAAGGCCGATGTAGAAATCGGGAATTCACTACCGCTTAGCAAAATTCCATTCGGTACTTTTATTCACAACGTTGAAATGAGGCCAGGAAAAGGCGGACAGCTTGGTAGATCGGCCGGTGTCTACATTCAACTCGTGGGGCGTTTTGAAGGTTATGCTCAGCTTAGGATGCCAAGCGGTGAAATGAGGCGCGTTTCTGAAAAGTGTTTTGCAACGATTGGGCAGGTCAGTAATTCCGATCATTTTAACGTCGTTATTGGGAAGGCCGGGCGAGTCCGGTGGATGGGAACTAGACCTACGATCCGCGGTGTGGCGATGAATCCTGTTGATCATCCGCACGGTGGGGGCGAAGGCAAAACTTCCGGTGGACGTCATCCGGTGACTCCGTGGGCTCAGCCGACGAAAGGCTATAAGACGAGAAAGAATAAGAGAACTACGAAGGATATTATTAAAGATCGTAGAACTAAGTAAGGAGGATAGAAGTGTCGAGGTCAATTAAAAAGGGACCATTTTTTGACGGATTTCTTTTGAGAAAAGTTGAACAGGCTCGTAAAGATCGGAAACCGATTAAAACTTGGAGCCGACGTTCTACGATTATTCCGGAATTTGTTGGCATTACCTTCGCGGTTCATAATGGGAAAAAATTTCTCCCGGTTTATATCACCGAAAATATGGTCG